>CAMPIL010000094.1 GCA_946886375.1 uncultured Phycisphaerales bacterium | reverse complement strand
AGCGAGCGTGACGCTGGCGTCGGTTCTCAGTTGGGTCGGCGCGCCGGACTTGGCTTTGCGCGGCTTGTCGTAGATGTCGCGGCCGTCGGTTCCAGCCCCGGGCGCACGCACGGTGGCCAGATGCGTGCCGGACTTGACCGCGATGTAATGCGTCTGGTTGTAATAGTCGATCTTCGAACCGCCGTCGGACGACGCCGCTGCCTGATGCACCGGATCGCAGCCGGGCTGCCAGTCGACCGTGCCGTCTTCACCGTGCGTGGGTTCAACGGTTTGCGCAACGATAATCTCAGTTCGGTCATGATGATTGCGATGCGCCGCAATGGCTTGGGTGAGGATGCCGGCAAGTCCGTCGTCGACCACAATATTCGCCTTGCGAATTCGTTCCGTCAGCGCCTCGACAGTGAGCGCAGCCTCGTCTGCGTCGGGCCACATGACAAGCCTGGCGACAGATCCGTCGCTTTCAATCTTCAATTCAATCCCGTGTTGAGGCGATGATTGGGTCACGGCGCACCTCTTGGAATCCCAGAGTCTTATCGGTCCAAAAAACGTCGCAATTCATCCGGTTCAGGAGGAAATGCCAAGCACGCCGCGTAAACGACGGAATTCCCCGAATCTGCTGGAAACACAGGCAAAATTACTGCGACTGTTCGACCACAATCATGCGGCCGGCGGTTGCGTCGTGAACCGTCTTGGCCGACCCATCAGGCCAAATCACGCGCATTGATTCGATCGATTTCGCCTGGCCCAATCCGAAGGTGATCGGCAGTTCCACCTGAGAGAGGTATCCGCGCGTGGGCATGACCTGCCGGGACTGCGTGATTCCGCCCGCCGTGAGTTCCACGCGGGCGCCGATGGCGTCGCGGTGCACGGTCGTGCCGTTGCCCTTGAGTTTCACGCGCAGCCAATGATGTGCGCTTGTCTGATCATTTCGCAACAACACCGGCGGTCCGCCGACCTGCGTCAGCAGCACGTCAAGATCGCCGTCGCCATCGATGTCTGCGTAAGCCGCGCCGCGTCCAACAATTGGCCGGGCCAAATCGCCGACTCTCTCTGCGGAAATCTCCATGAAGCGCTGTCCTGCGTCAGGCTGCGCGTTCCAGAACAACTGCGCGCTCTGGCGATAGGGCACGTTGGGTTGGTGCTCGTCGATGCCGCCGTTGACGTGCAGCAGATCGAGCCAGCCGTCGAGGTCCGCATCGAGAAAGAGCACGCCAAACGTGTTTCGCTGCGCAGACTTGCCGATGCCTTTGGCGGCGGCCGCGTCGGTGAACTGCAATGCGTTGTCGCCCGCGACGAACAGCGAACTCATTTCGCCGGCCAAGGCGCCGACCGCAAATGCCAGAGTCTTTCCGCTGTGGCAGTACGCCGCGTCCACGCCTGTGAATGCGGCGATTTTGCCGTCACGATCCACCACGATCCCGCATTCGGCGGCTTTCTCCTCAAATGATGCGCCATCGGTGTTGTGCAGAAAGAACGGGGGCGCCGAATTGTTGGCGACGAACACATCCAACTTGCCGTCACGGTCCACATCCACGATCGACACGGCCAGCGCCTTGGCCGTGCGCGGACCCTCGGCGGCATTGATGTGAACGCGCGTCCACTCGGAAACATCCGCAAATGTGCCATCACCGCTGTTGGCGTACAGAGAACAATGCGAACCCTCAAACTTGTCGGCCGAAGCGTACGCGCGTCCGGCAGTGGGCGCGTTGGCGATCGCCCGATCGATTTCGCGCGACCATTTCACGAAGTTGCAAACGAACAGGTCAAGATCGCCATCATTGTTGTAGTCGAAGAAACCCGCGCTGGTGCTCCAAGCATCGGCGTCACCGGATACGCCTGCGGCTGCGGTCACATCGGTGAACGTGCCGTCGCCGTTATTGTGGAAGAGATGGTTGGGTCCCACAGCCGTGATGAAGACATCGACGAAACCGTCGCTGTCGTAATCGCCGACGGCGGCGCCCATGCCGTAGAAACTGACATCCAGTCCTGAACCCTTCGTCACGTTGGTGAAGCGGCCCGCGCCTTCGTTGCGGTAGAGTGCGTGAGTTGGAGCAGGCGCATGCGCAGGCGTGGAATTGGAGGCGTCAGGCCACGGGCAAGAATTGATCAGAAGAATGTCGGGATCGTTGTCGTTGTCGTAATCCAGAAAAGCGCATCCGCCGCCCATGGTCTCAGGCAGCAGTTTCCCGCCCGCGGCGCCGTTGACGTGCACGAAATCGATTCCCGCTTCGGCGGTGATGTCCTTGAAGTTGATGGTGGGCGGCGCAATGTTTCCGGGCGGCTGCTGCGGCAGTGCCCAAGCGGCGGCGTTGATGCTGATCAACACCAGCGGGGCGATTGAAATGCCGTTATGCCGCGGCGGGGCGTTGCGGCTCGCAATACGACCCGATGGCAAGTCTAAGGATGGTTTCATCGCGATGGACAAGTTTTCAGTTCGGGCAGCCGCCAAGGGAGCGGGATGATAGTCGGCCATCGGCTGTTCCGCGATTGCAAGGATGCGCGCGGCGGCGAGGCGAAGTCGGATCAATCAGCCCGGCGGACCAGCGTGAATTCGCGGAACATTCAGAGCGGTCGCCGCGCAAAGGATTACCGGATCAAACTCGCGGGTCGGGAATCCAACCTGATGGAAAATGATCGAATATCATGGGTTTTCGCAAGGATTCTGCTAAGGCATGACATACAAAGGCGACATGAAAGAAGGGCCAGGGCGCATCGCCGACTCGGTCGGCGGCCCGGTGCAGGAGTGCCTGACGCCAGCCGCCTTCGCCGTTCGCTTTCAGAGCGCATGGCCGACGCTATGGTCCATCGCCGTTGCGGTTCAGGGCGATCCCACAGGGGCTGACGATGTGCTGCAGGAAGCGGCGATGATCGCACTGGACAAACTTTCACAGTTTGACCCTGACTCGAACTTCACCGCATGGATGGGACGGATAGTGCGTTTTGTGGCATTAAATCACGGAAGGCGTCGCGCCAATGCGCCCGCCGCCAGCATCGACCCGCATTCGCTTGAGTCGGAGCCGGCTCAGGTGCACGCAACTCCAGATGCGCTTCTGGATGGGCAGGGAGAATTGATCGAAGGAGGCGTCCATTTTGACGATCGCGTACTGGCGGCCTTGCGTGGCCTGGATGAAACCGCGCGGGCGTGTCTGCTGCTGCGAACGCTCTTGAACAAGTCGTACCGTGAAATCGCTCTGGCGCTGGACATCGCCCAGGGAACTGCCATGAGCCATGTCCATCGCGCCCGCACCACGCTGCGTGAGCGGCTGTCAGTTTCCATGCCCGCCCCTGGAGACCGAACCTCGTGACTTTGAACGATCCATCATGGAACGCGCAGATTGAAGCCTACCTCGACGGAACGCTCGAGGGCCAAGCGCTCCAGGATTTCAACGCGCGGCTGGCGTCCGATGCGCGCCTGCAGCACGCCATCAAACTGCAGGAGGAAATCGATCGCGCACTGCGGCGGCGTTTCGTCATTCCAGCACATGTTCCGCTGTCGCGGCAAGACGCTGCAGCCCAGGCCGCAAGGGTTTCGGCCAACGGCGTGCATGCGGGCGATCTGCCGCGTCTGGCCGACGTGCATGCAGCGGCGACAGCTTCGGCAACTCCCACGCCTGCACTCCCCGGCGCGTTGGCCCGGTACGGTTACCGCCGCATGGCGATCGCCGCGGTCATCATCGTGAGCGTCACCGGCGCGATCCTCGCGTGGTATTTCATGCAGCCGCAGTTTGCCTCAAGCGGGGGCGGCGGCTACGCGCATCTGACATTCGGCGGCTACTACAACCGCAAGGTTGAAACGGGGTTCAAGCCCGCGTGGGTGTGCAAGGACAACAAGGAATTCGCCGCTCGCTTCCACAAGCAACTGGGCCAGGAGACGGTGATGCGCGATCTGCCCTCGGGCATGCAGTGCGCGGGCGTGGATTATTGTCACACGCTGACCCTTAAATCACTGGCGGTATTGATCAATTACAACGATTCCCGGATCGTCGTGTTTGCGGATCGCCTGTCGAAAGACAGCGGCCCTTCGGCTGTGGGACCGGACCTGCGCGTGTTCCGCCGCGAACTGGGTTCGCTGGTGCTGTACGAGGTGTCACCGCTTCAACAACCGCAGGTTCTGGATCTGTTTGAAATCCCGAACTCTGGAACCTGAAGCGTCATCACGCGGCCCGGTTGGCCAAGCCATCGACTTCAGCCTTCATCAGCCGCTCGCCCTGTTCGGGTCTGATCGATCCCTCGGCGATGTAGGCCGCGATCTCGCGCCGGCTGCGCTCGCGCGCGCTGGTGGTCAGCACGGTCGTGGCGGCCTTCAACACCATGCCCAGAACAAAGCAGCCTCCGATGACCGTGAAGACGAAGTAATCCGCGGCGGCGTCGATCAACTGTTGCATGTGCAGTCCTCCAATGGCTTGCAGATCATTCTTCCGGGCAAATCTCAACCGGTCTTCACGGACCCTGGCGTCTGTTTATACGGAATCGGCCTCGGAAAGTTACCCATCCGGTGCGGATTCCATGGCCTTGCCGTGCTGAACTGCTCAAGACCCGCCGGCAAACCTTGCGTGCGTGATACCTCACGATCTCACAATATCGTGGAAATTCCGCATCACACGTCCCGAATGACCTGATTTGGGACATCCTCGGCGATCGCCTCGGTACAGCAACCCACTTTGACAGCAGAATCGGTTGCTGGGCTTGGGAAACAGCGATCGCGGCGGTGCAACTTGCCTCCCGGGCGAATCATGGAACAATGTTGCGTTCCACCCCGCACAGCCTGCTCATGAAGAGAGGCGGGGCATTCCGAGTCGCCATCGTTCGCGCAGGCCCGAGTCGTCCGGCACATGCAAACCTTTGCCACAGTCCTGTTGGTCGTTTACCTCGCAGTGATCGCGGTGGTGTGCGCCTATGGCGTGCACCGATATTGGATGGTATGGACGTTCCTGCGTCATCGCCGCCGCGGCGCGTGGCCCCGCCCTGCCGTGCCGTTTCAGACCCTGCCGCGCGTGACAATTCAGTTGCCGATGTTCAACGAACGTCGCGTGGCTCAGCGGGTGATCGAAGCCGCATGCGCGATGAATTACCCGCGCGACCTGCTTCAGGTGCAGGTGCTGGACGATTCCACGGATGATTCTGCCGCCATCGCCCGCCGCTGCTGCCAGCGCATGTTCGATCGTGGCCACAATGTGCAGTACCTGCACCGCACCAACCGCGAAGGCTTCAAGGCCGGCGCGCTGGCCCATGCAATGTCCACCGCCACGGGCGAATTCATCGCCATCTTTGACGCCGACTTCGTGCCTCCGCCGGACTTTTTGCACAAGACCATTCACCAGTTTTCCAATCCGAAGGTGGGCATGACGCAGGTCCGCTGGTCGCACCTCAATCGCAACGATTCTCTGCTGACGCAGGTGCAGGCGATGTATCTGGACGGCCATTTCGTCGTCGAACAGGCTGCACGGGCCGCCTCCGGCCGATGGTTCAACTTCAACGGCACCGCAGGCATCTGGCGGCGGGCGGCCATCGAATCCGCCGGCGGCTGGCATCACGACACCCTGACCGAAGACACCGATCTGTCCTATCGCGCGCAACTGGCCGGCTGGGATTTCTGCTACCTGCCTGAGGTTTGCTGCCCGGCGGAAGTTCCCCCCACCATCGGCGCGTTCCTCAGCCAGCAGCACCGCTGGAACAAGGGGCTGGTGCAGACCGCGATCAAACTTCTGCCGCGCATTCTCGCCAGTGATGCGCCGCTGCGAAACAAGATTGAAGCGTGGTTCCACCTCACCGCGCCGGTGGTGCACGTGTTCATCCTCATGCTGGTGGTGCTGGTGACGCCTGCGATGTTCGTTCAGTTGCCGATCGAACATCTGGACCCGATCGTTGACACCGTGGTCGGTTCGGTGTTCCTGATCCTGGGCGCGATCGCAGCCGGCACGTTTTACATGGCCTCGCAGCGCGCCCAAGGTCTTGGATTCTGGCGAACCATACTGCGGCTGCCGGCGCTGATGGCCTTGGGCGTGGGCATCAGCGTGGCGAATTCCCGCGCGGTGCTGGAAGCGGCGCTTGGCCGCAAGTCGCCGTTCGTCCGCACCCCCAAGTACAACGGCGATTCCACCAGCGATATCGATCCCATCGTGCACGATCGAAAGCGCCTGATCCCCAACGGCATGATCGAAGTCGCGCTGGGGTCGGCGATGGCGGCGACGACGGTCATGTCGTGCCTGCAAGCCCATACGATCGTCGCGACGCCCTTCCTTGTGCTGTTTTCCTGCGGTTATTTCGCGGTCGGCTGGCCGCAACTGCGCGAAACGCTCAACGGTCCGCGCCGATCATTGCGTTGCAGTGAGAATCTCCTGGCGACGCAGGTGGATTGATCGCGCAGAACACGGCGAGAAAAATCGCCACGCTTTTGAAACTTGTTCGATCACCAGTTCAGTATCTGCGCCTGTCCCGGGCGCGCTTGGCGCAGCACACGCAAGGGATTGGGTGATTGCCAGATTGTCCATGCCGGTTCAGTCGGCGACAGGCTGGGGAACAACTCCCACACGTCAAAGCCCTGGGCGGTGATGAGATACGCTGCGCCCTGCAACTCGAAATCGACCGCTGCGTCGGGATCAGCGGTGAACTCGATTGCATTTCCTGCGAGCGCTGTTTGTGAATCCTTTGCAGCGCGATTGAGAAGGCCCGCGAACCGCTCGCGGAATGCAGCGAACTCCGGGCTGTTGCAGCGGCTTTGATTGCGAAGCTGCCAGAGCCCGATGCGGACTTGGCCACCGGGGCCACCAGCCCGGTCGGCGATGGCCTTGGAGATCGCTTGCACAATCGCCGCCGCGCCGGGTTCGGCAGGCTGCGGCACGGCCCGCGTGGCGGGCGGAATCGCTTGGGCTGCGTCTGCGCCAAGTTCAGATTCGGCGGCTCTGCGTATCGGCTGGTTGTTTGTGGTGGTGACGACCGCGGGGTGGCGGTCGGATGGGACGCTCGGCGCCAGCGTCGATCGGCTCGGCGAAGTCGCGCAGCCGGCGACTGCCAACGCGCACAATAACCGCAAGCACATGTGCACAGTGCGGCCAAAGCCACTTGGGGCTGTGTGTCGTCTCGCCCGAAACATTGCTGCAAGTCCTTCAGTCACAATTGGTTATCGACTGTCGCTCCTGTTGGATGCTGGCCGATCCTCAAGTTCTCACTGTTCCAGACACGCCCCAGACTGCGAGGCTTCCATGCTCAATAAAGAACAGGTCATCCAGGCCATCCAGCAGATCAACCGCTCGGCCCGCACGGAATGGCTGAGCTTGTTCGATGCATCGGCTCTACAGCGGTATCTGGATCACTTGGAGCAGACCCTTGAACCCCGAGGCGGACATTCCATCTGGGTCCGCCCCAGCGAAAACCGGGCGATTGTCACGCGCCAGCCGGTGTGAGTTGCCTCACTCCAACTTCTGCCCCGCTTCCGGGCGGTTGCGGTCATCCGGCCGGGTGCGCTGCTTGAGCGCGAGCAGTTGATCGTACCGCTGCTTCACCAGTCGCAGTTCCAGCAGCGACCGCACGCGCGTGAGCAGTTCCAGTTTGTTCACCGGCTTGGTGATGAAGTCGTTGGTGCCGCATTCGACGGCCCGTTCGAAATCCCCCACTTCGTGCAGCGCGGTGACCATGATCACCACCACATCGCGCGTCGCAGGGTTCGATTTGACCTTCTGACAGACCTCAAACCCAGACATGCGCGGCATCATTACGTCCAGCAGCACCAGATCGGGCAGTTCCTGCTCGATCGCTGCCACCGCCTCGATGCCATCACGTGCGGTGCGAACCTTGCACGGCAGACTCTCCAGATAGGCCTGCATCAGTTCCAGGTTCTGGAGGTTGTCATCCACCAGCAGGATGGAGGCGTTGGCAAGGTCAGGTGGCCCGGCGGCTGATTCGCTGGCGTGCGGCGTGTTGGACAAACGTGGGTCGTTTTGCACAGTTTGCATGATTGAAAGACTAAATCATAGCGGATGCCCGGCATCAGGGTGATGAACGCGTTCCGGAGAGCCTTGCCACCCGCATGATTGACCGATGGCGGCGTTCAGTCGCGTTCCGGATGCTCTGGGTTCTCGACTCGGGCCGGTGATCGAGATTGGTTATGACCCAGAGGCGAGCCGGAGCCTACGGAACTCGTTGGAACGTCACGGCTGCAACAACTGCACCCAGTACTTGTTGCCTTGGCCGTTGACGCCGCAAGGCAGGCCCGTGAAGCCTGTGTTGAAGTTCACGACGACGACATAGCGGACATTGGCCGTGAGCGCCAAGGCCGGTGAGGTCATACTGCAATTCCCGCAGGCCGTTTGTTGGCTCCCCTCCAACTAAAACCCAAAAACCGGCGTTGAAAACTCGGAATTCCGCCGCACATTTGTGGTATACTCCCCGTATCAGAGGGCGTCAGCCCCGGTAGACTGGCAGCGGCGGAGCCACTGCGGGACCGGGATGTCAAAGTGGAGAATCTGGAGCCGACCAAAATGACTGGCAAACAGTCTTACGAGCGACTTGCCTGGGCTGACCGCTTCCAGAAGCCCTCCATGGGCGAACTGCGGGCCGAGTTGTCCACGCAACCCCGGCATCTCTTCGATGCGGTCCGCAAGCACCTGATCGAACTCGATGACGTGACGGAAAATCTCGCGTGGTATGGCGACTGCTGGAAGTGGTCTGTTGAATACCGCACTCGATTGAGCAAAGACCCCCTCGCGGTGCTCATCCCCTGCCCGCAAGACCTGCAACTGGCCTTGCCCCTGGACCGCGAGTTTGCGATGAACTTGCCGGTCAAGCGCATGAAGCGCGCGGTGCGCGATGGCCTGGAACTGGCCCAGGAACCATTCGATACGCGGTGGAGCCTGTGGTCATTGGCGGGCGTTTCGCTGCTTGATGATCTTCAAGACCTCATCGAACTGAAACTCAAGCACCTTGCCAAGCGCGTCGGGTGAAATATCTGACATTTCAAAATGTCCGGGCGGGTTGGGGATTTGGTGCGCGATGAGTGAAGCTCCCATTCGCATCCGTCATCGGCGCATGCCGCTCGATCCAGTGCCTGGGGCTTCGGTCCAGTGGCCGTTGTGGTAGTACGCCTTGGCGGGATTGACCGCGAGGGTTTCTCCCAATCGCGCGGGATCGACTTCAATCAGCGGACGACTGTCGGTGAGCAGAAGGTCGGCCGACCAGGTCCGGTCTGCCCCGGTGAGCAAAGCGACCTCAACCCTGAGCATGCGTGCCAGATCCTGCGGCGCGATCGATGGCCGAGCCTGGCCACGATAAAACTTGCAATCTTCGATGAACTTGGCTGCGCCGCCGGGCAGAATGCGATCGCACTGCTGGAGCATTTCCATCGCGCCGCTTCGCCGCAGCGATTCTTGCGCCCGCGCGCCTTGCCCGCGACGGTAATGACCAAACGCTTCGCTCATGGCCAGCGCCGCGGCAATCGATGCGGGCGATGATGAGCCGGCCGCGTATGCCGGAGCGGAGTCGATCGCTCCCAGGCTCATGCTCGACCCCAGCAGCGACGCCAGCGCCAGCAGCCGCCGCTTGGCTTGGGGGTTGGGTTCCAGATCCGCCAGCGCCAGGCACGCGCTGCGGCCAAGATGCTCAGGATCAAGCACGCCGGCAAGCGCGAACAGGTGCAGGCCCAGTTCTCGCTGTGCCGCATCGCTCGCAGCGTCCGTGACTTCCTCGGCCAGTTCGAAATACGCCAGCGGAGCGCTTGGATTGAGCGATTCAAGTCTTGCGGTCCAATCGGCTGCCGCGGCCGGCGCGTTGGCCTGCACGGATCGCGACGGCTGCGTGGAAGGCGAGGCGGGCACGCCGGGTGAATCCAGCCCGATGGAAGGCTCCGCGACCTTCATCAGTCCAAGTCGCAATCGCCACAGGTGCGCGATGGCGCGCTCAACGTGCAGCGCCTGCTCCAGCACAGTTGCAGCGTGCGCCCGTGCATCGCCTTCGCTGCGCAGAAGTTCAACCGCGGTCGCGCGGGCTGCGGGCTGCTCGGCAACGGTGATGTACGTGAGCAGGTCCAGCGTCGCGAGCTGGTGGGCGACCGCGCTCTGCATCGGGCCTTCGGCAAGCCGCAACCGCGTCGCGCGGCGGCGGTGAAGCCCCGGCAGCGTGTCGGGCGTCGGCGTGGAAGTCATCACCGATTCGGCACGCCCTTGCCAGGCGCGCACCAGATTCTGCGCGGCTTCCAGCGCGGTGCGCGGCGAAACCGCCGACGATTGCTCCCGCCGCAGCAACGCCGCCTGCATCGTCAACGAATCCGTCAATTCACCGGCGACCGCATCAATCTCATCGCGACCATCGGGCAGAAGTTCCAACAGGTGATTCGCCAAGGCGATGCGGGCGGCGGCGGCCCACCCGCCGGAGCGCGGCCCGGGCAACGCCTGGCCGGTGAATTCAGCGACGACCTTTGAGATCGCATCCGTCGCGGGAGCATCGCCAAATTGATCCAGCATCGCTTGCGAAACAACTGGTCCATTGGTGAATTGCGCGACGATTTCCTGGGCCGCGACGCGCACGTCCTGCGGCGAGCCGCGATACACCTCACGCACGAAAAGATCGGCGTCGATCGGACCAAGATCGGTTCCCGCGCTGTTGCGAAGCAAACGCAATTGCTCGATGCGCTGCTCGGTCGTCTTGCCTGCTTCCTGATAGGCCACCGCCCACGCGGCGTCGCTTCCCGCAGGCTTGCCGATGCGGCGAGGCGGAACCGCGGGCCGGCTCGCGGCGGGCGCGGCGGCGCTGTCC
>CAMPIL010000093.1 GCA_946886375.1 uncultured Phycisphaerales bacterium | reverse complement strand
CCTTCGTTGCCGCTGAGCGCAAACAGCGCATAGGGCGCGGGCGTGATGCGCTGACGCGGATTGAGCGTCGTGCCTTCAACCGCGATCTCCAGCCAGCGCTCGTTGCCATCGAAAATGTTCGGGCCGACGCCGAAATCGAGCGCCACCGTGAACTGGCCGTCATCGATGGTCTGATTGGGCAACGTCACCGTCCCGAGCGCCGTTCCATCGGCAGGCACGTCAAAGAGGCGAAACTCAAGATCGAAAACACCATTTGTAGGTGCGCTGCCCGATTTGAGTCTGCCTTGATACGTGAACGCCGTATCCGCACGGATCATGATCGGAAAGGCGAAAAGGACCCCAGCGATCGCCGAAATGTGCCTATTCTTCATTTTCATGTTTTCTTTTCCTCGTTGTCACGGGTCGCAGGATTGGGCCTGCCCGATCCGAGACGCCCCTCATAGCGAGGAAACCTCGATCGACCGGACAAGAATTGGCGCCAAACGTGAAGAATTGCATTGGGGGGTATGAAAACCGTGGACCGCGCGGGATGATGCGTGTCAAGGAGGCCGTGCCTGCAATCCGCCGCCGAAAACCCTGGTCAACCCGCCCAGATCACGCGGCTGCTTCAGGATGTGGCGGCAGGGCATGAGGGGGCGGAAAGCGCGCTCCTCAGTCAGGTGTACGCCCAGCTTCGGGCCACCGCGCAGACGTTCATCAATCATGAGCGGTCCGGGCACACACTCCAGGCGACCGCACTGGTTCACGAGGCGTACCTTCGCATGATGGGCACCGAAGGAGGCGGCGAAGTCGCATGGAACGACCGGCGGCACTTCTATCGCGCCGCGGCCGAAGCCATGCGGCGGATTCTCATCGAGCACGCCCGCCAGCGCGGGGCCCAGAAGCGTGGCGGCAAGCACAAGCGGACCTTGGTCAACGTCTGCGACCTCGCCGCGGATGAAAATCCTGACGAAATCTTGGCCATGGACGACGCAATTCTGCGCCTGGAGAGGGTCGACCCGTCGGCGGCGGAAATCGTCAGGCTGCGATTCTTCGCCGGCTTGTCGGTCGAGCAGACCGCGGCAGCGCTCGAGATGTCTGAACGCTCGGTCCGGCGCGCGTGGACCTACGCACGAGCCAAGCTCTTCCGCCTGCTGCAAGATTCGTCCGATTCGTGAACCCGGCACCGCACTTCACCCCATCCCCGTGCAACGAACATGCTGGACACCCAACGCCAACAACACATCAGGGACCTGTTCAACGACGCATTGGAACTTGCGCGCGGCGAGCGGGGTGACTTCGTGGATCGCATCGCGATCGCCGATGCATCGGCAGCTGACGAACTGCGGGACCTGATTGCCGCACACGAACAGTCCACTGGGTTTCTCGAGGACCCAACCGTTTCAGCATGGGAAAAGGGTGCATCGATCGGCCAAACCATCGGGCGGTACAAGCTGCTGCGGTTGATCGGCGAGGGAGGATTCGGCAGCGTGTACCTGGCGGAGCAGCGCGAGCCGGTGGCGCGAAGTGTCGCGTTGAAAATCATCAAACCCGGGATGGACACCCGGCAGGTGGTCGCCCGCTTTGAAGCCGAGCGGCAGGCTCTGGCCATGATGAAGCATCCCAGCATCGCCACGGTTCTCGACGCCGGCGCCACGGCCCAGGGGCGGCCGTATTTCGTCATGGAGTTTGTCGACGGCGTCTCCATCACCGAGTATTGCGATCAGAACTCCCTTTCCATCGAGGACCGCCTCGACTTGGTCATCCAGGTGTGCGGCGCGGTTCAGCACGCGCACACCAAGGGCGTCATTCACCGCGATATTAAGCCGAACAACCTGTTGGTCACGATGAACGAAGGTTCGCCGCTGCTGAAGGTCATCGACTTCGGAATCGCCAAGGCCGCCACAGGTCGCCTCAGCGACATGGTGCTCACAAGCGAGGGACGCCGCGTCATCGGGACACCCCAGTACATGAGTCCGGAGCAGGCTGACGAAAGCGCGATGGACATCGATACTCGGACCGATGTCTATTCACTAGGTGTGGTGCTCTATGAATTGCTGGCCGGCGTGCCACCGTTTGACGAACAGCGGGCCCGGTCGGCGGACGTGGGCGAATGGCGACGCATCATTCGCCAGACGGAGCCGCTCAAGCCAAGCACGCGGCTCTCATCGCTCGACACGCTGCCGAATGTGGCGTCGCGGCGCCTCATCGAGCCCCGACGGCTTCCGGCGCGAATCAGCGGCGACCTGGATTGGATCACGCTCAAGGCGATGGACAAAGATCGGGAGCGCCGCTACGGCAGCGCCGCGGACTTCGCGGCGGACCTTCGGCGCCACTTGTCCCACGAGCCGGTGCTCGCCAGTCCGCCCGGAATTGCCTATCGCGCGGCCAAATTCATTCGACGTCATCGAGTCGGCGTGCTGGCGTCGTGTCTTGTGGCGATGGCGGCGCTGTGCGGGGCGGTCGGGCTTGCCGTTGGTCTAGTGCAGGCGCGGGAGTCAGCCGAGCAGGCTCGCGACGCGGCGCAGCAGGCGCAGGCCGTCAATGACTTCATGCGGGAAATCCTCACCAGTGTAAAGCCTGAGCAGGACGGCGCTGACGTGCGGCTGGTTGAAGTGATGGACGACGCCTCCGCTGTCGCTGCGCAACGCTTTGCGGGCCTTCCCATGTTGGAGGCCCAGGTCCGCGACCTCCTGGGCGGCGTCTATTACGACCTGACGATGGCGGGCAAGGCCAAGGCTGAATACAAACGCGCGATGGAACTCTGGCAGCATCACGCTGGGCCTGATGACCCACGCACGTTGACCAGCGAACAGATGTACGTCGGGAGCGCGATCAACAATCAGCAGGTCTCCGAGGTTGAATCACGCTTGCCGGCCCTTGCACAGAGAACCGCCCGGGTCTTCGGCCCCAACGATCCGTCGACTCTCGATTTGCGACGCACGATCGGAGTCGTTCACATGCTTCATGGCCGGATTGACGAGGCTGAACGCATATTCCTTGACGTCCGCTCGCGCCTGCTGGCGCACGGCGACGATGATGGAGTCCAGATTCGCACCCTCCGCAACCTCATTCGCCTCGATCGCACAAGGTCGTCTGGGGCCGATTACGACACGCGCGCCGCCATCGTGGCCCGGATCGAGCCGCTGGCCAGGGAATTGGTGGCTCGCGCGGCTCGCGCGTACGGGCCCGCGTCGCTGATCGCGCTGGATGCGAGAATCAAGTGGGCCGAGATGCTCACTTATCAACGCCAGTACGATGCCGCAGCACGGGAGTGCCGCGAGATTCTTGATGCTGCTTCAGACCGGCTCGGCGAATGTCATTTTCTCCGGCTGGAAGCGTTTGACGTGCTGGCCGACGCGGCGCATCGAGGGGGCGACTCCGCAACTGCCGCTGAATTGAAACTCGAGCGGATCAGGTGTCTTCAAGCGGACGACGATGTCCTGGCATTGATCGTGACGATCAGTGATGCCCTGCCGATCCTCGATCGCGGCGGACGCTGGGTTGAAGGCGAGGCGCTCGCGCGGGAACTCTTTGAGAAACTCCAGGCGATGGGAGGCGGGCACGGCGACATGTCCTTTGACACCGAAATATGGGTCGCGCGGTTTGTTTCGTTGCTAGGGCGTCTGGATGAGGCCGATTCGATGTTCCGATCGTTGTTGGCCAGCACGGAGAAAGTCGATCTCACCGCGAACGTTCGCGCGCGAGCCCATCTCTTTCATGGCGGCAACCTGTGCCGGCGCGGAGAGTTTGAGGAATCAGAATCGGAGCTTCGGACCGCTGCCGACACCTTGGTGGATTTCCGCCTGGGGACGCGGAACAGGAATCCCGACGACGTCTTGGTCGAGTTCATGAGGTTGTATGAGGCCTGGGGCAAACCAGAGAAGGCTGATGAGTACCGCCTTCTTCGCGAACAGACGCTGGCGAATCTGCCGATGGACCCAAGCTGAAAGATGTCGCTGAAGATTCCTATGGGATCGCCTCAGCTCGTGAGTGCCGCCACTTGCTGGAGGACCTCATGGAGGCCTTGAGCGAAGAGGCCGGGCGGATCCTGACGACGGATGAAGTGGCCCAGATGCTCAGGGAATTGCGCAAGCAGACAGGCCAATCCGAGCCGCAGTTCACAGATCCTCAGGTGATGGAGGCGTTCCTGGAGATTGTCAGATCATGGCCAAGCCAGTAAATCAAGGGGCGGCATGCTCCTATCGTTTGCTGGGTAGGATGTCGCACTGTTCAGATTGAGTAATCGCGCAGTACGAACTCTCAAGGAGTGATTATGAACAAGGCGAATTTGACGTCATCTACGGCACGGCATCGTGCTGCTGACACGCTGGTTCGTCTGGTGTGGTTCTGCCGCGGCCTCCATCGACGTGGTCGATCGTGCTTGGTTGGTCCTCAGGTACTGACGCGCTCCTGATGGAAAGCTCGCAAAATCTTGCCTCCAGCTCGGGTGAATGGGACTAAGCTTTTACTGTAGTTCAAATCCTATCACTCCGATTCGTATGATGCCATCCACGGAGCATGGTGTGCCTTGGACAGTTCTTCATCTGGAGGAATTCGAAACGCGCGCCGACGCACTGCGTAGTGAACGCTTCTGATGTCCGGCCAAGCGGTGCCGAACTGAAGCGCATGCTTGGATAGCACGGCCGCCAGAAGCGGCAGGTCGGCGGTTCCGCCCACCCCGGCAAGCCCCTCGCCAAACTCCATTTCCGCATCATGGAAAGCCGATAATGAGTTAACATGCAAATCAATCGAGTTAGTGACAACAGACGCGAGGCGTATTGAACACACCAAAGGAGACGGTTGAGAGACGCTCAGAGAGCGCTGCTTCGACAGACGCCGAGCGTGCCCTGCACGACAGCGAAACGCGCCATCGCGCTATTCTTGACGCGGCTCTTGACGGCATCATCACGATCGATGAGAACGGCATCATCGAATCGATGAACCCTGCGGGCCGGCGCCTGTTCGGCTACAGCGAAGCAGAAGTCGTGGGGCGCAACATCAACATGCTCATGCCCGACCCCTATCACAGGGAGCATGATCAATATCTGCACAACTATCGCACTACGGGTCAGGCCCGCATCATCGGCATTGGTCGAGAAGTGGTCGGACTCCGCAAGAACGGAACGACGTTTCCGATGGAGTTGGCTGTTATCGAATTGAGTCTCAGCGGAAGGCGCGTGTTCACCGGAACGGTGCATGACATCACCGAGCGCAAGCAAGCCGAGCAGGCACTCCGCGACAGCGAGATGCGCCATCGCGCGATTCTCGACGCGTCACTCGATGGTGTCATCACCATTGACGAAAACGGGACCATCGAATCGATCAATCCCGCCGGTCAAAAACTGTTCGGGTATTCCGCGAGGGAAGTGGTTGGCCAAAACGTCAACATGCTCATGCCCCAGCCATATCGAGGCGAGCATGACACGTATTTGCACAACTATCGCACGACTGGACGGCCCAGAATCATTGGCGTCGGTCGCGAAGTGGTGGGATTGCGCAAGGATGGCTCGACTTTTCCGATGGATTTGGCCGTTATTGAATTGAATCTGAGTGGGCGTCGGGTGTTTACCGGCACGGTCCACGACATCACCGAGCGCAAAGAGGCCGAGCACGCGATTAAACAGAATGAGGAACGCTTTCGCACGATTGCTGATGCCATTCCGCAAATGATGTGGACCACCGGGCATGACGGAGCCGCCGATTACTCCAACGCGCGCTGGCATCAATATACAGGGTTGAGTTTTGAACAGACCGAGGGGTGGGGTTGGAAAGATGCGATGCACCCTGACGATGCAGAGCGGATCATCGCCACCTGGAGCGACTGCCTTCAAACCGGCGGCGCTTATAGCGGAGAATGCCGCTTCAAACGCGGCGCTGACGGTGTCTATCGCTGGTTTCTCATTCGCGGCGTCGCCGTCCGTGATTCTGGCGGAGATATTACGCGATGGATCGGCACGTGCACCGATATCGATGATCAAAAGCGGGCGCAGGACATCGAAGCGGCCCGAATGGAGGCGGAGACCGCCAATCGCGCCAAGAGCGAGTTCCTGGCCAACATGAGTCACGAAATCCGCACTCCGATGAGTGCCATTCTCGGGTATGCCGATTTGCTGCTGGACTCAGATCAAACAGACAGCGATCGATACAACGCCATCAATGTCATTCGGCGCAACGGCGCACACCTGCTGACGGTCATCAACGACATTCTCGATCTTTCCAAGATCGAAGCGGGCGAAATGAACGTCGAGAAGATCGAATGCTCACCGTGCCAGATACTTGCCGACGTGGCGTCGCTCATGCGGGTAAGAGCCAAGGAACGCGGTTTGAAGTTTGAATTGAAAACTGTCGGCCCGATCCCGGAAACGATTCAGACCGATCCAACCAAGCTTCGGCAAATTCTAATCAATCTCATCGGCAACGCCGTGAAATTCACGGAAGCCGGCTGGGTCCGCGTGGTGGCCAAGCTCGCCGGAAGCACAGACAGTGCGGACCCAGGCATGCGGTTCGAGGTCATCGACAGCGGCATCGGCATGTCGCCTGAACAGGTCGCCAATCTGTTCCATCCATTTGTGCAGGCTGACACGTCGACCACGCGTCGATTCGGCGGCACTGGCTTGGGCCTTGTGATCAGCCAGCGTCTGGCAAAAATGCTTGGCGGGGAAATCATCGTTGACAGCGACTCGGGACGCGGCAGTCTTTTTGCCGTCACCATCGCGACTGGCCCGCTCGCCGCCGTCAAGATGCTCAGCGATTGTACGGAAGTGATGGTTGCTCCCAGTGCTGCTCCGAGCCAATCGGACCTTCGGCTGCATGGGCGGATTCTGCTCGCCGAAGATGGATTGGACAATCAGGCCCTGCTCAGTGGCTATTTGCGCAGGGCCGGCGCTCAGGTTGAAATCGCTGAAAACGGCCGCATTGCCTATGAAAAAGTCACCGAGACACTCCACTCAGACCCCGAACCCGCCTTCGATCTGATTCTGATGGATATGCAAATGCCGGAGTTGGACGGTTACGGCGCGACCGCCAAGTTGCGCAGCGCCGGATATGAAGGCCCGATCATCGCTCTGACCGCACATGCTATGGCTGACGATCGGACCAGGTGTCTGCAGGCCGGATGCACCGACTACCTCAGCAAGCCTGTCCATCGGAGCACTTTGCTCTCGACACTTCAGCGACACATGATCGGCTCATCAATGCTGGAATCCGCCTCCCCACTTCCGCCCGTGCCGAAAAGCGCCGGACCAGCCCCTGATGATTCTGACGATGAGGTGTTGAATGAATTTCGGCCGGCCTTTGTCGCTAGTCTGCCCGACGAGGCGCATCGCATTCTCTCGTACCTGTCGAAGCAGAACCTCGAAGAACTGGCAAGAGCGGCACATCAATTGAAAGGGACCGCGGGCCTTTATCGTTTCATGGAGATAAGCCGGTCAGCATCATCAGTCGAGGACAGCATACTGACGGGCGCAACGATGGACATCATCGCGGCGCAGGTGAAAGAGTTGGTCGATTTGCTGCGAGGCGTTGCCGGTCCGGAGCGTGCGAAAAAAGGCAAAACTGCTGGACGGTCCAAAACCGTCACGAAGTCCTCAGGCAATTCAAGACGAAGGAAGAAAGACCGCAAGTGAATGCTCCGATAACCGATCAATGCCATCGCCCAACGGAGACACGTTCGTTCGCGTTCGCCTCACCGACATCGACATACGGGCGGCGGCTATGAAGAAGCAGAAAACGGTCTAGCCAAGATCTCAATGCAGTGGATGATCCAAGAAGCTGCAAAGCATGGCTTGCAATTCCATGCCATATCCGTTTGGGCGCCCTATGCCTCCAAGAATCCGACAATCGCAATAGTCTTTCTGAGGCACTACGGGTGGCTGTGGGTTGGCAGCAATTCACCAGCAATTGCCATGCGGTATACGACGTATGAAAGGGCGGTGACTGGACTCAGTCGTGGCTCAGCTGCAAGGAGCTACGAATGGGTGCGTGAAATGGGCAAGTCCAACGGCCTTGAAATGAGCTCCGTCCGGATGGAGCTGGAGAACTTCGTGGACGGGCTTGAGTCTATGGCGAAGGCAGACGCAGAGATTGCCGCACAGGATTTCCTGGCACCGTTTTGCCATGTCGAACAGCACGTTGAGCCAGGTTCAGCCGAGTCGAAACTCGCGCAAGAGCGATTTTCGTTCTTTGCCAAGACATTTCGCATCCAGATTGAACGCATTGGCAAATTGGGAGGCGTGTCGCTGAATCCCAATAGCCCACAACCATTGGGCAGCGCGACCTCACCGCGCGATTAGCTCAGCCGGGTTGCAGGCAAAAGGCACAATGGAGTCAAGCCTTTCCTCAAGCCGGTGTGAGGGCGCCAATGGATACGAAGAATGGCTCATAGAACTGGGGGAAGCCAATCGCGTTCTCCCATTTCGACAAAGATCGTTGATCGCGAGTCACGTGTTGACTTGTAAGAGATCAGGCGAAACTTCTTGAGCACCGCGGCCGGATCGCCATCCAGGAGGCTCCATTGCTCAATCAATTTCGGTTCTGGTGGTTGGAGAAACTCGATGTGGTAGAGCATCCAGTGACGGGCATTGGTCAGGACCACCCAGTTGCAGCCAGTTTGAATGGCGTAGGTGGACGCTTGCTTGATGTGCTTGTGGCTGAGGTCATAGTTGACGCGTTTGACCTCGACCAAGATGACTGGCTTGGCGTGCTTGCCTTCTTCCAAAGTCACCGCCAGATCCACATGATCGGTGCTGCCGGGATTGCGTACCGCGTGCTCATGCGTGATATGGCGAAAGCGGTCGTAGCCAAGAATTTCCGTGAAAACCGTTTTGACGCGATCCGAGGTCTCGGCTTCGTTTGAATCGCGACCAGCGATCTCGCTGATCAGTGCACGGACCTTGGCGAGCGCCTTGAGCTGTGCTCGATCCATGGGTTTCTTCTTCTTGCGCGGTGGCGCCTTGCTCATAGCCACAGTCTGACTTGACACGCAAATCGTGTCAAGACTGGGCTTGGCCACAGTATCCGCCATGCCCAAAGCCCAGCATGCGCGGCAATATCTCAAGGTTCAGCGCCTGTTGCGGGAGCTGCGCAATGAAGCTGGTCTGACTCAAAGGTCATTGGGCCAGTTGCTCAAGAAACCCCAGTCTTGGATCTACAACTGCGAGAGCGGCAATCGCAGAGTGGACTTGTCTGAGTTCGTGCAGTGGTGCCAAGCGTGCAATATTAAGCCAGTCGCAGCGCTTCAGCGATATCTGTCGGCGTAGGTGGTATCTCGGAAAGCCAATGCATCACGCCCGCCATTGAGGAAATACAAGAACGCTCGCTTTGATCACTCGGAGAAGCCGCACAACTTGTCGATTTCACCTGTTTCGATTGGATGCGCTGTGCAAAGCGATAGTGCGCGGTGTGCTGTTCTCAGACCAACCTGCTCATGTGTCTATTGGCCTACTGGATTTCATTTTCCGCGGGCGAAATTTGTACCTGTGCGGCAAGAGCTTTCCAAGAGAAAACCCCAGCCACATGGCTGGGGTGATGAATGGAACGTGGCGCGATGCTCTTGCCCGCGACATTGGGCGTGGGAGACGCTATTTGCTGAAGGCGAACATGCCGCGCTCAACCTTCTTGAAGCGGCTGTCTTTGGCCTTGGTTGCGATCTCGCGGATGATGGCTGAGTAGAGCGTTGCGGCGGGGGTCTTGCCCTGAGTGGACCAGTAGTTCTTTTCCAGCATGGTCTTGATCATCTGCTGGCAGTTCATGGGCTGGGCATGTTCCTGGAGGATCTTGGCCGCGGCATCTAGTGCGCTCATGGCATTGCTGCCTTTGCCTTTCACCGGCGCTGTGGCTGGGGCTGAGCGCTTGCTGCTGGCTGACTTTGTGCTGGTCTTGGTCTTGCCCATCGTGATCTCCTTTTGCGTGTGACCGTGTGTCGATGTGCATCAAGCCGCAGCACAGAGCCGCGGCTCATGCAGCCACATGAGGGCAAGCCCCCCGGAATTAGCAAGGCCTCCCGGAAGTGGCCCGGAACCGCCCCCGGAAGTGGCCGCAATCGTGCAGGAACCAGCCTGCTTCAGTCTTCCAGATCTCTGCCGCAAATCGCCACTTGTGGCGCAGGATCGGCCATCTCCAGCCTTGCTAATCCCGCAATACTCGCCCTCATGTGGCTGCGTGCAGCAGAAGGTTCTGCATGCAGAAAGGCTCACCAGCAATGGCGCGATCAGACACCATCAATCTGCCCAGAGGCGGCAAGAAGAACTCCAGAATCGATGTGGCCGTTGGCTACTGCAGACGGTCCACAGATCGGCAAGAGCAATCCATTCCGGATCAGAAGAAGGCCATTGAGAAGTATGCTTCAGAGCACAATCTCAAGCTGATCCGGTTCTATGTGGATGACGCCATCAGCGGCACCAGCACCGAAGGCAGAAAGGCCTTCCAGCAGATGATTGAAGACGCCGAGAGTGGGAGCTGTGAGTTTGGCTTGGTGATCGTCTATGACGTCAAGCGCTTTGGCAGAATCGACAATGACGAGGCCGGTCACTGGCGCTATCTCCTGAAGACCAATGGAGTCGAGGTGCTCTATGCCTCGGAGAACTTCACTGGAGATCGAACGGATGACCTGCTTCGTCCAGTCAAGCAGTGGCAGGCCCGGGAAGAGTCCAAGGATCTCTCCAAGGTGGTGATCCGAGGATTGCTGACCAGGAGCACTCTTCCTGCTACTGCCCACAAGAGCAACAAGCGCAGCGGAACCTCCGCTTCCGGGAGTGGAGAGGTGCCTTCCGGGGCCGGGGCC
>CAMPIL010000092.1 GCA_946886375.1 uncultured Phycisphaerales bacterium | reverse complement strand
ATCCAGCGCCCAGCCATCCTTCATTCGCGTATGGGGGCACGCGGGCGGTCCGTTTTCATCGAATAGTTGCGGCAGCGATTGCTCGTACAGCCGCCGACGGTGGTGCAGATACCCCGCGTTGTTCAATCGGCTGACCGCGCGGGCCAGGTGCATCGTGTTGTGCGTGCCCAGCAGGCGGTTGTGATCACTTTCAAGTTTGTTGGCGACAACGCGTGTGACGGCGTTGTCCAGAAGAGCCAAAGTGCCGGCCATGAGCCAATGCTCCCTTGAGTTCAAGCAAGCCGTGCTTGCTGCCGGATGCCGCCCGGTTCCGGCACGCGGGGCCGGTGCGCCAGGGCCACCCTGCGGGCACGGAGTATACAAATGGATGAGACAGGGCACAATCGCAGCGCAGCGTCAGACTGCGACAAAACGATCGGCGATCGCAGCCCAGACGTTCGGATTCCGATATGCCTGCGGGCCGAGACGGCAGTCAATGCACGCGCACGACCGGGTCAGGTCGCGAAGATCGGGCGTGATGGGTATTTCCGTGCCATCGGGTTCGGGGGCGAACGCCATGGGATGCGCGGGTTGGCGGTTTGCGAAAAGGCACCCCTGCAGGCGTGCCGCCGCTTCTTCCGGATCCATCGCGGTCAACTCAAACGCTTCCACATTTTCTGCCGGCCTTGGAAAGAGAATGGCGCGCAGCTTTGCGTGGGGCGAAAACATGACGCCGCGCCAGCGGCAGAACTCGACAGGGCTGAGTGAGAAACACGATGCGCGGATCGTGCCGGCCGGATCCATGCACGACTCAGTCGGGCTCAACATGTACGGAAACGTCCGCGCCCAATCCGCTTCGCGCGGCGAAGGCAAATGCCGCAGCGACTCGGGGCGGATTCGAACGATCGTCGGCATGCCGTGGATGTGCCAGCCGCTGTCATCGCGCTGGACCAATACGCGATCGTTCGAAACGAAATTGACGTCCGGCTGATTCAGAGCGTTGAGCAGCATGGACGTTTTGCCGGCCTGCTTGGGACCGGCGAACAGCACGCCGCCCGAAGCGCACACCGCCGCGGCATGCAGCAGAAGATCGCCTTGCGATGCTGCATGAATCGTGACCAGTTCACGCACCAGTCGCATCAAGGCCACGCGCATGTTCCGGTGATCGGCCCGCGCGGTGATGGCGATGGAAGAGCCCTTTCGCTGCACCTCGTAAAACAATTCCGCCTTTTCATCATGAATGATGCGGCGGTCGGCATCTTCCATCCAGACGCAGTGATTCTCCGTGCGGCCATCGAGCGTGAAACATTCAATTTCGACGCCGCCCTGCACAGGACCGCGCGACGCTTGCGATTGATAGGCCGCGGAATTGATGGCCACATTGATGTGACGATGTGCCGGCGCGGACTGCTCCGCGTCGGTTCCGATGCTCCAAGGGCCGAAGAATTCATCCAGCCAGTTCACCGGAGCCGCGGCATTGCTGGAGATTGTGACGGAAAGCCCGCGAATGTCGAACCGCGCGTGCGCGGCGTTGGACATCTTGGGATTCGCGCTGTGCGCGGCGGCATTTTTTCCTGCGCGCTGCAACTCGCGTTCTAGTTGCCCGACCAGTTCCCGCGCCTGCAACCGGTCGCCATTCACCCGCACACGCGCGGAGTTGGTCAGCACAGCGATCAGCCAGAACAGGTGTGATTCAAAGTACGCTGTGGAATCACGTATGGATTGATAGCCGTTCATGAACGCTTCGCGCTGATCGCGGTTCATGGGCCAACGATGCTCGACGCGCGCGAGGTCCTCATCGACCGCGCCGATTCGCATCGAGCCGCTGTCCACCCAGCGGATGCGGCCGTTGCGGTCCAGCAACAAGTTCTCGGGGCGCAGGTCGCGGTGAACGATGCCGATCTCGGCGTTGCTCGGCAGACAATCTGACGCGATCTTTTCGATGTGCGCCGCGCGATCAGTCGGCAGCAAGTCCGAATTGGCCAATGATTGAAGATTCTCTTGAATGCGGCGCAGCCACGTCGCCGCGTCGAGCAATTCCAGGCCCTCGCAATCAATGGCGTGCGGCCGCTGGTGCAGCCGAGCAAGCGTGACGCCGATCTCGCGTATGGCGGCATCATCGAACTGGTGAGCCTCGAGCGATTCGCCTTCGATCCACTCCTCCAGCATCGCGTCTGCGGCCTGGGCAATCACGCTTGGAAACGCGGGCATGTCCAAGGTTCGCAGAATGTCGGCCGCCACGCGCGCATGGGAAGGCGAGGCGAAGCGCCTGCCCTTTAAACACGTTCCATCCTGAAATTTCAAACGAAATGCGCCGCGCGGCGATCTGGCTGATCGAAGCGGCGTGAGGTCTTCCACGTTGATCAACGGCGAACCAACACTCTCAATCAGCCGCCGCAGACTTTCCCCAAGCCGGCTCTCGATTTGGTTCGTCGTTGCGCTGGGCATGTTTGTGAATGATACAGTGAGGCTCAGTTGGGCAGCCGCGCAGTCGGCGAAACCATGAACACTACAGCCGTCATCATCATCGACATGCAAAACGCGTTCTTCGCCGCCGGCGGTTCGCTGGATCGCCGCGGCGATCGGATCGCCAACGCAGGCGAATTGATTTCGCGCATCAACGATCTAGTGAATTTCGCGCACTCCCACGGAATGCCTGTGATTTTCACGAGGCTCGTGTTCGACCCGAATGCGCGATCCCAGAGTCCTCTTCAGAAGAAGATGGCGGAGAGCGATCGTCATCTCTCGTACTTCGCCGGCGCTGAGGATGCGTGCCTAATCTCCTCGCTGACGAGAGCCGATGGCGATTGCGTGATCGACAAGGCGGGATACGATCCGTTTCACAACACCGATCTGGAGAACCTGCTGCGGCAGCAAGGCGTGCGTCGCGTGGTCGTCGCAGGCGTATTGACCAACATCTGCGTTGAATCGTGCGTGCGGTCGGCGTTCGAGCGCGGCTTTGAAGTGATCGTGATCGAAGACGCCACCGACAGTTATTCCGCATCTGCCAAGGCCGCGTCGCTTGGGTCGATGCGTCGCGGATTCGCGAGCGTGCAGTCGCTCAACGATTTTCTGCGGCTTGCCGGCGATCACGCGGAAACCGCCAGCCGAACTCAACCGCAAAAATTTGCGTCGTGATTGACGCTGGCCGGGGTTTCGACAACAATCAGCGGTGTTGTGTCCCAGCCGCGCGGAAGTGCGGCTGAAGGAGATTTCAGAATGTTGCCAAAAGAGCCGCCCCGCCAGGGGCAGTTGGGTTTCCTTTACATTCCTCCCTATCGCGTGCAGGGAATCAGCATCGCCGGCGAGCAAACCTGCGTGCAGGTTCCGGAACTGGATGTCTGCTTCGACATCGGGCTGTGCCCGCGCATCGCGCTCACCTCTCCCTACGTCGCCATCAGCCACGGCCACATGGACCACATCGCCGGGCTTCCCTACTACTTCAGCCAGCGGATGTTTCAGAAGATCGGCACGGGAAAGTGCGTCTGTCACGCCAGCATCGCCAAGCCGCTGGCGACGATGATGGCGTCGTGGATCCCGCTGGAGCAGCAGCGCACGCCACACGAGATCATCCCGCTTGAGCCGGATGAGCAGATCGAGGTCAAAAACAACCTGTTTCTGCGGGGAATCGAGGTGAGTCACACGGTGGCTTCGCTGGGCTACGCCGTGGTGGAGCGCCGCAGCAAACTGAAGCCGGAATTCGCCGACCTGCCGCAGGAAAAACTGCGGGAACTGAAGAGTTCCGGCGTGGACATCACGCGCACGCTGGAGATTCCGCTGGTGGCGTACACCGGCGACTGCGAACTTGGGCCCTATCTGTTCCGCGATGAATTCGCCGCCGCCAAGATCGTCATTTCCGAATGCACCTTCGTGGAAGAGGATTACAGTTCACGGGCGAGCATCGGCAAGCACCTGCACATTGATGATATCGTGCAACTGCTTTCGGTCTGGCAGGCCGAGGCTGTCGTGCTCATTCACCTTTCCCGGCGGACGAACATGGCAGTGTCGCGCGAGCAGTTGATCAAGCGCATCGGCGAAGAGGCGGCCAGTCGCGTGCACTTCCTCATGGACTTCCGCGCTAACAGGGAGCGATACGAACGTCAAGTGATCGCCGCCGGAGGACGCATTGAGAGCAAGACCAGGCCCAAGCCTCCGCGGCCTCAGCGCTCGGGTCGATCGGGTTAAAGAGGTCGTGAATTCGCGCGGAAATTTTTCTCCGCGGCGTTCATCTGGTTTGCGTGTCTCACAAAATCGTTGAAGCGTGGTTGACGATGCGCAAGGTGCGCCGTACATTGCTGGCGAGTCGTCGCTCAAGCGCGAACGTGAGTTGGATGAACCGGCGGGTGGGACTGCCGGGCGCTTGACGACAAAATGTCATTGGTTGTATTCCTCCAAACGTGAGGCGAGACTGATGGGGCGACCAGACCCGCAGATCAGGGACGCGATGCTTGCGCACCTGAGGCAGAACTATCCAACCATGTGCCGTCACTGGTTCGATGACATCGAGCCATTGGAGGTTTCCGGAGGAACGCTCAAGTTGTTGGTGCGCGAGCCGGTGCAGTTGAAATACCTGCAGCGCTGCTGCGTGGACCAGTTCAAGGAAGCCGCGCAGGTCGCCAGCGGGCGCCTGGTGGCGGTGCGGTTCGTGGGCGAATCGGAACTGACCGAAGACGGCCGGGTCGCCGCCGCGCCCGCCCCCGCCAAGATCGAGCCGGAAGGCGATGCGGCCTTCGCGCCGCTCGCTGTGGATGATGAGATGCTCATCAGCCCGGACTATTCCTTCGCCAACTTCGTCATCGGGCCGGGCAACCGCCTCGCCCACGCCGCGGCCTACGCGGTGGCCCAGAAACCCGGCAAGGCGTACAACCCGTTTTTCATCCACGGCGGCGTCGGCCTGGGCAAGACGCACCTGCTCCAGGCCATCTGCCAGTCGGCCATGCGCACCAATCCGCAGATGCGCATCTACTACATCTCCTGCAACGGTTTCATGACGCAGTTTCTCGATTCCGTGCAGGCAGGCCAGATGTCGGAGTTCCGTCACCGGTTCCGCAACGTCGATTTGCTGGTGGTGGATGACATTCACGACCTCTCCAAGCGCGACCGCACGCAGGAAGAGTTTTTCCACACGTTCAACAGCCTGTACCAGGCCGGCAAGCAGATTGTGCTCAGTTCCGACGCCGCGCCCAGCGAAATTCCCTCACTGGAAGAGCGCCTGGTCAGCCGCTTCAACTGCGGCCTTGTCGCGCGCATCGAAAAACCCTGCTACGAAACCCGCGTGGCGATCGTCAAGAGCAAGGCGACGATGCGTGGCGTGCCCATGCCCGACGACGTCGCCAGTTACGTTGCGGCCCGCATCGACAGCAACATCCGCGAACTCGAAGGCGCGATCATCCGCATTCAGGGCATCGCCCTGGTTGAGAATCGCCCGGTTGACCTGGACCTCGCCAAGATCGCCGTGGGCGATCACGTCGGTTCGCCGGGCGGACCTGGTCCCAGCATCCAAACGATTCTCGAAGCCGTCACGGGCTTCTATGACGTTCGCCTGGCGGACCTGCTCTCCAAGCGGCGAAACAAATCCATCGCCCGGCCGCGCCAGATAGGCATGTGGCTGGCTCGCAAGCACACCCGCTTCAGCCTCGAGGAGATCGGCAGCTACTTCGGCGGGCGCGATCACACCACCGTCATGCACGCCATCCGCACCGTCGATGAACGTCGCGATAACGACCCCGGACTGGACCGCGAGGTCGCCAGCATCGAAGAGCGGCTGACTCATGGCAACGTCCCAGCCGCCGCTGCCGGCATGTCGCATTCCTAGGAAACCTGACTATTGAGTTGGGGCAAACTGTCGGTTGCGTGTCGGCTCAGGATGTTCCGCAGCCACAACCTATTGCTCATGATCGGCTTCCTATCGGGTCCGTACTCGACCCGATCGTCAGCCCACGCGATGCCCTGCCGCCGTGCCGTCAATTGATCCAACATGTTTCCCACATCAGGTGTTAGCCGTAACTTGTTTGTTTGCAGCAAGTTATGGCGAACGCTCTCAGTTATCCACAATCCGTCATTCCCTTTAACGATGATGATGAATTGAATTAACTCAATGACAACAAAGAGCGCAGACGCCTGTTCACGCAACTGATGCCGGACTCACACCACGATCATGAACCCTTTCCACACCCTCCCATTCAACGTGGTTGGATTGTGGATAACTTTTGATGGCGCGTTCTCTGGGGCACAGGTTGGCAGCCGCGACAAAAGACCGTGGACCGCTGGCCAATAACCGTGTGCTGCAATGGCGTCGCACAATGCAGGCATGGCTCACCGGCCCTGCCGTACACCTGGTGAGATTGCACGAAACCGCCTGCTGCGCCGTTGGCATCGATGTAACTGCGAATCGTGGAGCCGCCTGCACTGACCGCGGCCCGCAGCACATTGTGAATCGCTCGCGTCAGCGGCTTGAACTTCCCGCGCGGAACATCGCACGCCAGCATCGCGGGATGAATGCGAGATTGGAACAGCGCTTCATCCGCGTAGATGTTCCCTACTCCTGCGATTGCGGATTGATCGAGCAATGCTGCCTTGATCGCGCGTCGAGAATCTCCAATGCGTTCGCGCAGCGTCGCCGCAGTGATCGTCAGCGCATCGGGACCCAGACGATCCAACCGCTCGCGCCACAGAGATTGCACCGAGTCAAACGCCCACAGCCCGCCGAAGCGGCGCGGATCGCGGAACACCAGCCGTCCAGTGGTTCCATCGCACGAATCAATCCACCACAAACAGTGCACGTGATCTGACTTCTCCAGCCGCAGGTCACCCGGCACGAACCGCACCTGCCCCGACATGCCCAAGTGAAAGCAGAGCGCCCGGCCATCATCGGCGACCAGCGCCAGATTCTTTCCGTGACGGATGAGTTCGGTAATTCGCCTGCTGCAGAGCAGCGATGTTTCTCTCGGAGTTCTTCGGCCGTCTGCCCGGTGCGAGCGCAGCACATCCGCACGATTCAGCCGCACTCGTGCGATCTTCGCGCCGAGGATCAGCGGCTCCAAGGAGCGCTTGAGCGTTTCGATTTCCGGCAATTCGGGCAACTTTGGGCCGAGTTCAGGAGTAACAAGGGAAGCAGCCGCGCCTGATGGGCCCGGCCGTTGAACGTTCGAACCTGACTATACTCGTTGCAAATCCGCTGCGGCAGCATGCACATGCCTGCAAACCCAGCCCATCACGCTTCCCAGCACGCCAGCACACACCAAGGCAAAACCATGACAGACCCGCTTGCCGCGAAACCCAAGCCCGCCATTCAGGATCCAGAATCCGCCGCCCGAGAAGTCACCGACGCTTACAGGCGAATCAAGTCCGAGGTGCAGAAGGTGATCGTCGGCCAGGATCAGGTGGTGGATGAACTGCTCACCGCGATTCTCTGCGGCGGCCACGCGCTGGTCGTGGGCGTGCCGGGCCTCGCCAAGACGCTGCTCATCTCCACCATCGCGCGAACGCTCAGCCTGGGCTTCTCACGCATCCAGTTCACGCCCGACCTCATGCCTTCAGACATGACCGGCACGGAAGTGATCGAGGAAGACAAGTCCACCGGCTCGCGCGAGCTGCGCTTCGTCAAAGGGCCGATCTTCTCCAACGTCATTCTCGCAGATGAAATCAACCGCACTCCGCCCAAGACCCAAGCCGCGCTGCTCGAAGCCATGCAGGAGCGCCAGGTCACCGCAGGCGGCATCCGCCACAAACTGCCCGAGCCTTTCTTCGTGCTCGCCACGCAGAACCCCATCGAGCAGGAAGGAACCTACCCGCTGCCCGAAGCGCAGTTGGACCGCTTCATGTTCAACATCAAGATCGAATACCCCACCGAGGACCAGGAACTGCAGATCGTCCAGCAGACCACCGCGCTGCACGAGGCGCAGGTTTCAACGGTGCTCACAGGCGATCAGGTGCTGCGCATGCAGGGATTGGTCAGGCAGGTTCCCGTGGCCGACCACGTGGTGCGGTACGCTCTGCGATTGACGCGCTCGACGCGCGTGAAGGCCTCCGGAATGGAATCCACGCCGAGGCCGAAAGTCGTCGAGCAGTATCTGTCATGGGGAGCCGGCCCGCGCGCCAGCCAGTATCTCGTTCTGGCCGCCAAAGCCAAGGCGATCCTCAGCGGCTTCACCCACGTCACGCCCGAGCACATCAAGTCCGTCGCCCTGCCCGTGCTGCGTCACCGCATCATCACCAACTTCAACGCAGAAGCCGATGGCATCACCACCGATGACATCGTGAACACGCTGCTGAAGGAAACCCGCATCGACACCTCCGACCCGGGCACGACAAGACAGATGGATGCGGTGATGCGCTAGGAGCATGCGCCGCGTTGCGGACAAGCGCGCCTGCTTTACGGCTCTCCGCGCAACTCCTACGGTGTCCCGAAGAATCGCCGCGGATGTCCGCAGAACTCTTGCGGCCGGCCGTTCATCGACTTCGGCCATCCGAAAGAACCCTTCGGACCCCCGCCGATTCATTTCGGGCAACCGATTGCCTCATTCGGGAATCCGCCCCCCACTTACGGGCTTCCGTAACGCTCTTGCGGATGCCCGAATCTCTCTTCCGGAAGGCCGATTCATCTAAAGTCGCCCCCCAGAGGTGCCGAAATCCATGCTTGTAGCCCGTCATGCCCGCGCAGGTGGGCATCCGTTCCTCGCGCCCTTGCACGCCCACTGGATTCCCGCGTGCGCGGGAATGACAGAAAGGCCAAAGACATGTCCGCACCGCCATTCGTCAACACCAAACACGACTACCTCCCCGCGCGCGAGGGCGATCTGCTGAATTGGTCGCGGAATTTCAGCGACCAACTCAATGTCGCCCCCGAAAGTCTCGGCGTCACGGTTGCACAAGCGGCGCAATACGCAGCGCTCAATGATGCGTATGCCGCTGCGTACATGGCCGCGACGAATCCCAGCACCAATTCCAAGTCCAGCGTCGTCGTCAAGAACGAAGCCAAGGCCGCGCTCAAGGCCAATGCGCGAATGCTCGCGCGCATCATTCGCGCGATGCCGACCGTGACCAACGATCAGCGCGTGACACTCGGCTTGGCCGTGGCCGATGAACATCTCACGCCTGTGACTGTGTCGGATGACAAGCCGCTGCTGATGCTGATGACGACGATGGGCAGGACGGTGCGATTGCGGATTCGCAGCAATGCATCGACGTTTCGCCGCGCCCGGCCGCAGGGCATGATCGGGGCGTTGATCCTGAGTTATGTCGCCGTGCCGCATTCGCCTGAGGAAACCGCGCCGCCGGAATCGGTTTCCAGATGGAGTTACTGCGGCCACGCGATGCGTTCGCGGTTTCAGGTGACGCTTCCGGCCGATGTGCCTGCGGGCTCGAAGGTGTGGATCGCGGCGTGCTGGGTGAACACGCGCGGCGGGACCGGGCCGTTCAGCGCCGCGGTCTCGACGCGCATCGGCGATGGCGTGGGCAACTTCGCAGGCGCGCTTCGATTGGCGGCGTGAATTCAAGGGAAAGTCTGGCGCAGGGTGAACGCCCACGGCGTGCACGCCGTGGGTTTTCGCTTGCAAGGCGCCGGCGGGTTGATTTATAGTTTCTCATCATGCCCAAACCGTGGAACGACTGGTACCACTGCAACGGCAACACGCATGGCACCTGGCTGCTGGGCGACAAGCGCGGCTCGCGCACGCGGCATCATCGACAACACTTGGAGGGCGATTACAAGAACCCGCCGCCGCCGGAACGGGACCAATGGCTGCGCAAGCGTTCGATCAAACTAATGAAGAAGCCGCCCACGCATTTAACTGCGGAGCAGGCGAAAATGGCCGGGGCAGCAATGGTGCGGCGGCTGATCGATGCGGAGATCGAACTGCTGTCATATTCACTGGATGATCATCACTTTCATCTTGTGGCGCGCTTTCCAGAGCATAATCCGCGCTATTACATTGGCCTGGCGAAACAGCGCGCGGCGTACTTGCTTGTGAATCACTTTGAATTGATCGCGCCGGTGTGGGCCAAGCGGTGTCAGTGCAAGCCGATCGTGGATCGGAAGCATCAGATTCGTTCGGTGAACTACGACATCGGGCACGAAGAGCGCGGGGCGTTTTATGTGTGGTGTTTGAGGGACCCGATCCCCGAAAAGATTGAGTGAGGGTGAGGGTGGTGGATTGCGCGCGGGGTGAAAGCCCACGGCGTGCACGCCGTGGGCTTTCGCGGTGCGGAATTTCCCGCAGTGGAATATCGTGTCTGGTATGTGCCGCATGCCGTGTGCCGCGCGTGGCCGAGGCGGCCCTTGAATGCTGCGGAATGCCTAGCGGATTTCACCTGGTCGGTTCATTCAATCTGCCATGGTGGCGAATACACGCAATCGGAGCGGGCGAGCGCGAGCCGGCAAATCGTTGTTGCTGCAGGATTCATCGGCGGAAGATTTGTACGTGTCGCGCTCGCAGGGCAGTCTTCTGTTCGATGAGCGAGGCAGACGGTACATCGATTTCACCATGGGCTGGTGCGTGGGGAATCTCGGCTGGGGCCGGCGCGAAATTGCTGAGGCCATCCGCAGTTTCGACGGGCCGGATTATGTCAGCCCGACGCTGAAGTACCGGCCATGGGAAGAGTTGGCGCGAATGCTCAGCGAGATCGCGCCGGGGAAACTGCGCGGCGGCACGTGCGTGCGCGCCACCGGCGGGACCGAGGCGGTGGACATCGCGCTGCAGATCGCACTGCTCGCCACCGGACGCAAGAAATTCGTCTCGATCGAAGGCAGCTATCACGGCAACTCGATCGGCACGATGAGCGTTGCATCATCGGCGACT
>CAMPIL010000091.1 GCA_946886375.1 uncultured Phycisphaerales bacterium | reverse complement strand
CGTTGATCGGCATGCTGATGGATGAGGGCACAATGAATTGGGACGAGCCGCCGTCGAAATATCTTCCGAATTTCCATCTCAGCGACGCGGAGGCCGACAGCCAACTGGCGATTCGTGATTTGCTGTGTCACCGCATGGGGGTTGGCAATGCGGACCTCTTATGGGCTGCGGGCACGGCCAGCCGGGAGAAAATTCTTGAGACCGTCTGCGGGGCGAAACTGCTTTCGCCCTTCCGTAAGCAGTTTCACTACAACAACGTGATGTTCCTCGCCGCCGGCCAGGCCGCCGGCCGGGCCGCCGGAAAGGATTGGGATGCAATTCTTGCCGAGCGCATCCTCAAGCCGCTTGGAATGGCCAGCAGCACCACTTCCTACGAAAGCGCACAACAGAATCCCATGCTTTCCAAGGGGTACGACTGGGACAAGGAGGCGTCGGAATTCAAGCGCAAGCCCATGCGCAACCTGTCCAACATCGCCCCCGCGGGAGCCATCAATTCCAACGTGAAGGACATGGCCCAGTGGGTGCGGCTGCAACTGGGGCGAGGCGAAATTGACGGCAAACGGCTGGTCAGCAAGGAACGCATCGAGGAAACCTGGAAGCCGCACATCACCATGGCCGGCGACATCAGTTACGGCCTGGGCTGGATGCTGCACAAGTGGAACAATCACAAACTTGTCGAGCACGGCGGAAATATCGATGGGTTCGGCGCACAAGTTGCTTTTCTGCCTGACGCAGGCGTCGGATACGTCTTATTGACCAACGTGACCGCCACGCCACTTCAACAAATGTCGATCGGACTGGTGTTCGATTCGCTGCTGGGCAACTGGAGCGATGCGGAAACTCCGCTCGATCTGGCCGACGTGCAGCCGTATCTTGGAAAATATCACTTTGACGTGCTGAAGAACAACGTGACCGTTCTGATTCAGAACGGCAAACTCGCCGTGGACGTGCCCGGGCAGATGGTGTTTGAATTGAAACCGCCCGACGCGGCGGGCAAGCGGTACTTTGAACTGACCGACACCATTGCGGTGGCGTTTGATCGAAACGACGCCGGCGAAGTCACCGCGCTGCGACTCTTCCAAGCCGGGCTTGAATTCGAACTGCCGCGCGATGGTGTGATGGTTCCGACGGAGATCACTGCGGCCGAAGCACGGCCATATCTTGGAGCATTTCACAGCGACACGTTGAAATCCGACGTGAAAATCCTGCATCGCAATGGTCGGCTCGCCATCGATGTGCCGGGGCAGATGGTCTACGACCTGCACTTGCCCGATGAAAACGACCTCTGGAAGTTTCGTGCCAAGAAGACCATTGCCATCAAGTTCAACGCAGATGAATCGGGGCAGTTTGCGTCGCTGACGATGTTCCAGGACGGAAAGGAATTTGCGATGCCACGCGTCCAGGAAGAGCCCAACGCCGATTTGCCGACGCTGGACGCCGTCATGGCCCTGCGCGAAAAGGCGTACGGAACCGAGCGCCTGGCTTCGCTGAAGAACATTCGAATGACAGGCACGATTGATTTCGTCCACCAGGGCGTGCACGGAAGCTACCTCACCACGGCCGCGGGTCTGGATCGTTACCGCCAGTCATTGGATCTTGGGCCGTTCGGCTACATCACTTCCTCGCTCGATGACGGCCGGGCGTGGAACGACTCGGCTTTCGCGGGATTTGAGGAATTGCAGGGCAAATTCATCGAGCAGACGCGGCTGCAACATCCGCTTGTGATTGCTGCGGACTGGCAGCCCTACTTCAAGAGCATCGCCCTCTCCGGCGTCGAAACAGTCAATGACCGCAAGATGTACGTGATCGAGCTCACGCTCACCGGTGACATGAGGTGTGATGCCTACATTGATGCTGAATCTGGATTGATCGTCAAGGAAGAACTGGAGCTTCTGGGTCAGGGACCGGGCGCCATCATGACCACAATCATGTATGATGATCATCAACTGATCGACGGGGTGCTTCTTCCCCGGCAGATCACCATGTCTAACGACGTCACGGGCTCCATGATCGTCAAGATTGAACGCGTGGAGACAAATCTCGAATTGCCCGCTGACGAATTTGTCCTGAAACCTCGACATTGAGGCACGCTGCCTGGGCAGCACGTGCCGGTCGCGGTCAGATCCAAGCCCGCCCTTCAATATGCCGCACGTTGCGGCTGATGGTCAGCACCTGTGAGTGATCTTCCACGCCGGGATTGGCAGACCGCATCGGGAATCTTCATTCTCGCACTGTTGGTGCGTTTGTTGTTTCTGTTTACCTCGCCGGATCGGACCTGGCCGCATTCCATTTTCTACGAGGGCGATGCGCCGACGTGGGCCGAGTGGGCTCACGCGCTGGATGAGGGCAAGCCGTTTGAATTGGACCTGCCCCTGAGGTCGCCCGCGGTGGCTTACCTGCTTCATTGGATTCATCCCGGCATTCTGCAAGGCCCCTTCACGCCGCATAAGGCGCTGTGGTGCGTCTTCACGTCACTGGCCTGCTCACTGATCTACCTGGCCTGCGCGATGAGCCTGAATCGGCGTGTCGGTCTCCTCGCTGCTGGAATGTACACCTTTTCCTTCGGCTCGTACGTGCTTTCAACCACGTTGAACAACGAAGCGCCCTACACGCTTGCGCTGATGGCGAGCGTGGTCTTGACGCTGCGGGTCATTCGCAAACCATCCATGTTCACGGCTGTTGCGCTCGCGGCAGTGAGCGGGCTGGCCATGCTCATCCGCACCGAGCATGTTTTGCTGGTTGGATTCTTGCTTGCCTATGTCGCCTGGCGCTACACGCGTCAACCGGCTTCAGGAGGGCTCCCGATACCGGCACAGCGCAAGATTGGCGTCCTTGCCACGGTGCTGGTTGGATCAATTCTCATCTGCCTGCCATGGTCGATTCACGGTTCATTGGCCACGCGGCGTTTCAACACCATCCCGTCCACGCCGCCGAATTTTGAAAACGTGAAACTGGCGTGGACGCCGCAGGCGCGTGCGTTCGTCGAATCCATGCCTGCGTTCGCGCAGGACGGCACCGTTCAGTCGGTTGATTACATCGGCCAGCACGAAGGCTTCACGAAGATCGATCGCCAGGACGTGCTTGACATCCTTTCGCAGCAGTTCGGCTACGTGCACGAACCGCTTTCCTCGTGGGTATTCCTGTCGCTGAAGGGCCCGCTGGATTTCGCAATGGCGAATCACCCGAACGCCGACGGCGGGTTCTCAAAGATCGCACTATTGGGACCGGGGGAAACCGAGGAACCCAAATCCATTGCCTTTGCCCGGCCGCATCACTTGAAACTGGTCAACCACGGCTACGCCATTGGGTGGGATTTCATCACGTCCGATTTTGGCGGCTGGGTGAATCGTGTGCGGTCGAAACTGGCGTATTTCGCGGACGGCATCGCGCTGGGATTTTCCGCGATGAATTTCCCGCCGGGGTGGGAAGGCGAGCGGCGATCCGTGGACATGTTCACGACGTCAGGGAATCAGCATTCGCTGACCAATTTCCTCTGGCGTGTCACGATCATTTTGCTGCTTGCAGGCGGCGTGCTGGTGGCGCTCCGCCGGCGGTGCGCGAGCATCTGGCTGCTCATCGTCATCTACAAACTCATCGCCACCATCCTGTTCTACGGATACGCGCGGCAGTCTGTGTCAATTGCACCGGCGTTTTACGTGCTCATGGCGCTTTCGATTGATCAAATGCTGCTGTTCCCTGCCGTGGCAAAGCGAATGTCCGGCCGAGTCAGTGTCATTTTCGCCGCTGTGCTCATCGCGGGTTTGCTGGTTGCCGACATCACTCGGGCGATTCACCGGCCGCATCTGACGATCTCAGGCAATCCCGTGTCGATGCCGAAGTGGGGCGCCGAGGCGTTTGAATCCGTCGGCCCGCTGGAATTCAGGATTTCCCCCAGCGACGATGCACACGACTGAACGCCCCCGCCGCCCGAATCGCCGCTGAGCGCGATATGCTTTGGGGATGATGACGCCTCAGGTTTTGGAAGCTGTTGAACTCATTTCCGATCCACGCGTGAAAGCGGCGGATGAACTGCCGGCAAGCGGCCATGTCGTGTCGGAGAATCCCGCGACAGGCAGACCCCTTGCCGCGGTCAAACTGCAGAGCCGGGCTGAGTATGACCACCTCGTTCAGCGTGCTGCAGCCGCCCAAGTCCACTGGCGGCAACTTCCCGCGCCGAAGCGCGGCGAAATTGTGCGACTCATCGGCAACGCCTTCCGTGAACAGAAGGACGCGCTGGGCACGCTGGTCACTTTGGAATGCGGCAAGATCAAAGCGGAAGGCGATGGCGAAATCCAGGAATGCATTGATATCGCCGACTTCGCCGTCGGACTCTCGCGCCAACTGTACGGCTTGACCATTCAGTCCGAAAGACCCAGCCACCGCATGTACGAACAGTGGCATCCGCTGGGCACGATCGGCATCATCACCGCGTTCAATTTTCCCGCGGCGGTCTGGGCGTGGAACGCCATGCTCGCGGCCGTTTGCGGCGACGCAATGATCTGGAAGCCCAGCCTCATCACGCCGTTGACCGCCATCGCAATGACCAACATCGTGCACGAAGTGATGCGGAACCAGGACGTATTTCAGCCGCCCAATGGCATCGATCCCTGCGATATCTTCGGCTTGATCATCGGCGCGGATCAGGAAGTCGGCGAGGCGATGATCAACGATCGCCGTCTGCCCTTGATCAGCGCGACTGGCTCCTGTCGCATGGGAAGGATCGTGGGCGAGAAAGTCGCTGCGCGACTCGGCCGCTGCTTGTTGGAGTTGGGCGGCAACAACGCAATCATCGTGATGCCCGATGCCGACATGGAACTTGTCACGCGCGCAGTGCTCTTTGGCGCGGTGGGAACGGCGGGCCAGCGCTGCACCAGCACGCGCCGCCTTCTGTGCCACAAGGACATCGTGGAGCCGCTGACCCAACGGCTGGCCAAGGCGTACAAAACCGTGCCGATCGGCGACCCGCTGGATGCTCGAACGCTGATGGGGCCGCTGGTCAATCAGAAGGCGGTCGATGGCATGCGGGCCGCGCTTGAGCAGGCGATCGCGGAAGGCTGCAAGGTGCTGTGCGGCGGCGCCGATGGCATCGAACGAATGTCGAAGAAGCACGCAGGGGGCGGTCACTTCGTTGAACCGACGATCGTGCGCGTTCCCGACGGCAAGGATCCCGCCATCGCGCGTGAGGAAACCTTCGCACCCATCCTGTACATCTACAGCGTCAACAGCCTGGATGAGGCGATGACGTTGCACAACGGCGTCAATCAGGGCCTTTCCAGCGCGATCTTCACCGATTCGCTGCGCAGCGCAGAGCGATTCCTCTCCACTGAAGGCAGCGACTGCGGCATCGCGAATGTGAATATCGGCACCAGCGGCGCGGAGATCGGCGGTGCGTTCGGAGGCGAAAAGGACACCGGCGGCGGAAGAGAGTCCGGATCGGATTCATGGAAAGCCTACATGCGACGCCAGACCTGCACGATCAACTTCGGCAAGGAACTCCCGCTGGCCCAAGGCATCCGGTTCGGAGAGTGAAATGCCACCCCCCCCCCCCCGGGGGGGGCAAGCAGTCAACCCCGTGTGAATTGGATGATGCGGATCGTGCTGCGCGCATCGCCGTTGGATGTGGCTTGCGTTTCAACCAGCGTCGCAACTTGCACATCGTGCCAGCCGGCCTGCCTCAACAGAGATTGAAACTGCTGGAGAAACCGCCTGCCCGGGTCGGCGAGCACAAACTGGCCATCGTGCGCCACGAGGCGCGGCAGTAGATCCAACAGCGCATGCGCGTTGCGTTGCTCATACAGCACATCGGCTGCAATCACCACATCGAATCTGCCGATCGTCGGGTTGCGGTCGCGCCAATCCAGCATCGCCGTTTCAAGATCACCCAGCAGGTTCCGCTGGAAATTGGCCTGTGCAAAACGAATTGCGTCCTGATTGTGGTCGCTGGCCACGATCGTGCCGCCGCGCGATTTCACCGCAAGTGAAGGCAATCCGATGCCGCAGCCGAGTTCCAGCCACCGTCCATCCACGCGTGACTGGCCAAGAACCCATCGCGCCAACGCTTTGGCCGATGGCCAAAGATCGGCCCAATACGGCATGCGCTCATCCTTTTCGAACGCTTCCTCATCCAGCAGGTCTTCCGCTGATTGTGGAAGCAGCAGGTTGAAATTCCATTGGTCGTGCGTGAATCGCTCCTCGCGCACGGTGAACTGCTCGCGAAGGCGGAATTCCAGTTGATCAACTGCATTCGGCATGCTCGTGAGGATATGCCCAGCGGCCGAGTGGAATCGCACAACGGATACAATTCGGCGATGTCTCCTCGCGCGATTCGGCTTCGCAGGCCCGCTGTGCTTTCCGTGCAGGAAGGCGTGTTCGTGCCGGAGAGGCCAAAGGGTATCCTCGACGAAGTGGACCGCCGCTGGGAAGTGTTGTGTGCGGCAAATCCGGCATATTTCGATGGCCGTCTGTATCACGTGCTTGGCGTGCATCGCAATGGTCACGGCGGATGTGTGCTGCATGTGATGGACAGCGCCTATCGATTTTTCGCGGTGCAGGATGAAGACTTTGATCTGGGCATGCGTGCGCTTGGCGCAAAGGGAATTACACGCAGCGGCGATCGCGTGCTCATGGGTTTGCGCTCGCCGACTGTCGGCGTTTACCGCAACTTATGGGAGTTCGCGCCGGGCGGCAGCATCTGTCCCGGGGACGATCCATCCTCTCTGATTCAACAGGAATTGCAGGAGGAAACCGGCCTTGCGCCAGCGCACGATCCGACAGCAGCCGCGGTGCTGTTTGATCCCGTGCTTCGATGCTGGGAGATCGTCTTTCGCATCCAGGCGCAGCAGAACGAGCCGACGCCTCGCACCGACGAATATGCGCAGCTTCAATGGTGCAGCATCGACAACCTGCCTGCGCAACTCAGTCCAATCGCGCAGCAGATCACTGAATTACTGTAAGTTCGCATCGTTCACTTGGCCGGCGTTTCGGCCTTGAACGCCGTTTCGTACAGCAACGCCGCCGCCGCACTGCCGACGATCGGCGCGGCCCAGTACAGCCAGTGGTTGTCCCAGACGCCAGCGACGAGCGCAGGTCCGAAACTGCGGGCCGGGTTCATTGAAGCGCCGGTGAGTGGTCCAATGCAAAGGATGTTGGCCGCCACGGTCAATCCGATGCCGAAGCCGCCCACCGCCCAGGTTTTGCCCACGCCGCGGTTGTCAGCCGCCGTGCCCATCACCGCGAACATGAGAAAGAACGTAGCGATGGCTTCGAGCACGAACGCCGCCGGGAGATTTGTCTTTTCACCGGATGTCAGCGCCCCCAGCGTCGCGCCAAGATTGCCAACCTCGTAGACTGTTGCAAACGTCGCCTTCAGGATCATCGCACCGGCCACCGCGCCCAGGATCTGGGCCGCGATCAGCGCCATTGCGTTGCTCCACGGCTGCCGCTTGATCAGCGCCAAACTGATCGATACGGCTGGATTGAACTGGCCGCCGGAGATGTGCATGGCTGCGGACACCATGACCGCCAGGATCAAGCCGTGCGCCAGCGCGATGACGAGCAGGTTCTCGCCCTGGGTCACAATGATCGCTCCGCCGCCAATGAACATCAAGGCGAAGGTGCCGATGAACTCAGCCAGCATTGCTCGTGTGGAAGTCATGGGTGTATTCTCTCACAGAATTCGGATCGTGCCTGGCGGGATTCATCGGCTGAATGCATCGTCATTCAACAGAGCAACCAGTCGGCTCTGCGACGGTCTAATCCATGTTGGTTCCGGTTGCAAAGGAGTGTTGGCATGATCGGCATGTGGTGCCTGGCGGCAGCGATTTGCGTTCAAAACTCGCCGGATGAAATGGCCGATGCCCTGGCTCTGCTGGATCGGCTGGACAGCACCATCGTGTCTGTCGATTACCGCAACGAGAAGTTGCAGGTCGTTCTCGATGATCTGACAACCCGGTTGCCCGCGCCCTTCCGGGCCGACTGGCCGTCGCTGGAGCGGCTGGGGATTGATCCGGATGACCGAGTCACCTTCGCCGCCCCTCACGCCAGTGCGGCCGCGACCCTTGCGGGACTGATGCTGACGATGGGCGATGAATTTGACCGCCCGGTCATGGAAGCCCACGCAGGCCAGTATGTGCTGACAACACAAGCCGGCACCGCCGCGATGAAGTTGACCGGCGTGTATGACGTACGCGACCTGCTGGCCGACACCGCCCTGATGGAGCAACTGCACGATCAACTGCCCCCATCTGATCCCGTGCCGAATCCATCGCCAGACAATGACAAGGAGGATGCTGACGACGGACGCGAAGACCCCGCGTCCCCTGCAACATCTGCGCCGGCACCTCCGCCTCTCCCGCCCCCCAGACCTCGCACGCCTGGAGAGAAACGGGTGCTGCTCATCACCGATCTCGGCGATGCTGACGCGTGGCTGAACTTCGGCGGCAATCGCGCACTGGTCAGCGACCTCAATGGCGTGCTCATGGTGACCGCCACGCCCAGCACGCACCGGCGGTTCCACAACGCTTTGCGTCGATTGCGAAACGCCAGCCCTTCCATGGTGATGATTACCGCAACACTGCTCGACCTGCCGCGAACGAAACTGGATTCGCTGGCGCGTCTGCACGCCTCCAATCCCGGGGCCTGCGCCGTTGCTGCATCGAATGACGCTGATGCGAAATTCCTCTGGCGGTCGGCTGAGCCGGTGACGATGGGCGGCACGCTGGAGATTGACTCGGCTGCGGCCGAAACAAAATTCCATATCGCGTTGTCGCCCACGTTGGACCGCCAATCAGGCATCGTTCGCATTGCAGTTCAGGCTGCAACCGAACACGGCCCAGATCGGCGAAGCGTCAAGACGCTCGCCTCGCTGCCCAGCGATCAATCGGCTGTCCTCATCGAATTGCCGCCGGCCCAACCCGGCGATTCGGTGCGGCTGCTTGTCGTCTCAGTGCAGCGGCGATGAAAAAAAGGTCCGCAAAGTTGCGGACCTTCATGCGATCGAAGTCTGCGGAGTGTTTCAGCGGGCGGGCGTGGCGTCGAGGTACTTCTCAACCGCCCTGATATCCGCCATGATCTGCGGCGTGATGGTGAGGGTGAAGGATTCGCCCTTCTCCGCACGCACCAACTTGCTCACGGGCATGCGGGTCATCCACATGCGGCCGGCCCGCGGGCTGACGTAGTTCTCGCCGTGCCGCCGCTTGGAGAGCGTCTTGAGCCCTTTCTGAACATGCCGCTGCATCCGCATCAGCCGCCGAATGGTCTTGAGATCAGCCGGCCGGGCGGGCGTCTTGTTCAGCGTGAAGGTGACTTTTTTTGATGGGGCGATGACACTGCTCATGGCGTGGATCCAAAAGGGCCTTGGGATTGCTGGAAAGCCCCGCAGTATAGCAGGAACCGTGCGGGGGACAAGGCGGGGGGAAGCGGTCATGCCGCCTCGAATGAGCGGCCAAGTTTCGACCCTCGCCAAGCGGCCTTCCCGCGCGAGAAAGACGGCGGACGACGTTTCGTTGCCCCACTGCCTCATTCAGACCCGGATACGCGGTCCACTTCCTCGATGCTCGTGAAGCCCTGCGCGACGAGTTGGAAACCGTTTTGCTGAAGGGTCATGAACAGCCCCTGGTTGGCGATGTCGCGGATGCCTTGGATCGTGGGCGTCTTGAGCACGATGTCCCGCATGGGGTTGGTGAATTCCAGTACTTCGAACAGGGCCCGCCGGCCGATGTAACCCGTGCGCAGGCAGCGCTTGCAGCCGGTGGGCACGAAAATCTGCGGAACGCCGCCGAGGGCCGCCCCCATCTTCATGTTCTGCGCCGGCGTGGGCTTCACAGCTTTCTTGCAGGTATCGCACAGGGTGCGCACAAGCCGCTGGGCGATGATGACGTTGAGCGCATTGGCTACGAGGTACGACTCGATTCCCAAATCCAAAAGGCGGAAGATCGCCCCAATGGAATCTTTCGCATGCACGGTGGTGTACACAAGGTGGCCGGTCATTGACGCCTGCATTGCGACCGTGGCGGTTTCGATGTCGCGAATCTCGCCGACGAAGATCACATCCGGGTCCTGCCGCAGCACCGACCGCAGGATGTTGGCGAACGTGTTGCCTTGCTTGTGATCGATGGGAATCTGCGTGCAGCCTTCGAGGTAATACTCGACGGGGTCTTCGATCGTGATCGCGTTGCGTGTGTTGACATCGATTTCGCGCAGGCACGAATAGAGCGTCGTGGTCTTTCCTGAACCCGTCGGGCCGCACGCCAGCAGCAATCCTGCGTCCTTCGTCGCGATGGTGCGGAGTTTCTCGTACATCCACGCAGGCAGGCCGAGTTCGTGCAACCGGCTGGGGGCGTTGGATGAGTCGAGGATGCGGATGACCATCTTCTGGCCGTGCATCGAAGGCGTGAGGCTGACGCGGAAGTCCACGCGCCGGCCCTTCACCGCCACCGAAAAGTGGCCGTCCTGCACCGTGTTTTTCTGGCTCGTATCGATCTGGCAGAGAATCTTCACCACGCCGAGGATGCGCTTGAAGATGGTCATGCTAAGTTCAACTGCCTGGAGCATGTAGCCGTCCACGCGCAGTCGCACCACTGCGTTCTCGATGCGCGGCTCCATGTGAATGTCGGTGGCGCGCGATCGGAACGACGCCAGCAGCATCAGGCGAAACGCGCGAATGCCTTCGCCGGCCTCGTCATCATTGCCGCTGTCCAGTCCAGCCGATTCGGCCTGGTGCAGCGTGACGCCGCGGCAATCAACAAGGCTGATGTCGGTTTCATCAAAGGGCTTGGTGGGCGCGGCGTTGATGATCTCGCGCAGTTTCAACTCGTAACCCGTCTGC
>CAMPIL010000090.1 GCA_946886375.1 uncultured Phycisphaerales bacterium | reverse complement strand
GCGTAATCAATCGCAGAAGAAGCTAAGGCAACGGTCGATTGTGCTCCATGAATGCCGGATGGAGCTCCGGGAATGGGCGATGAAGCGCAGGAAATGCAGCGCTGCGCCCCCGGAATTTGCGATTGCGCGCCGAAAATGAGGCGCGGAGCGCGGGAAACCGTTGCGGCGGCACAGGAATTCGGCGCAGCCGCGCCTGAATCAGGCGCGAAGGTTCAGGAATGGGGCGCAGAGCGCGGCGCGATGACCAATCAACTGGAATGTCGCCAAAGTCCACCGCCGGCCGCGCCGCGATTACCTGCTTCCGGTGCGGCTCGCTTCTTGCTGATGCGAAAAGGCTGGAGCATCCGAGAAAGCCGACGCGAATGCCTCAACCAGTATGGTTTCGACCCTTCTAACAGGGTATAATCTTAAAGCCGGGACATGACCTTTCGGCCATGTCCCAGCGAGTACAACAAGTCACCTAGCCGCCGCGAAAGCGGCGGTTATGGTTTACCGCACATGGGTCCCACTGCCGACGGTGACGGAACCGGCGAGAGACCAGCAGCCCTTCTGATGCGCGCAATCATGGCATTCACCTCCTTTCATTCCTGCGGGGTCTGGAGCATTTCCGCCATGCGCTTCAGGCCGGCCTGCGTCAGCTTGTAGGTCTTTCGTGCTTGTCGTGACGTACCGGTTTTCTTCACCTGCATGACGTACTTCGGGTCCTGTTTCATCAGGAAGTCCAATGCGCGGGTGATGTTGCTGACCGTGTAGCCCATGTCTTTGAGCGCGGAGTTCGCCGTGAAACTGTCGAATCCTTCATTCTGTTGGCAAACTTGAACCCAATAACCAGCCACGAGGGCCTTCTCCGCCTCAGTCTCGGGGTTGGCCGCGTGGTAGAGGTCGGGGAATGTGGCGTAGGTTCCACTGCCAGCAGTCGCGCCGTTGCCGTTGGTGATATGTGCGCCCCCCATGCCCCCGTGCAGCGGCGCTGGTGTCTTGGTCCCGCCATAGCGCATCCCGATGAAGCCCAGGACGACCCTCAGGTCGGCTTCCTCCAAGCCGTCGAGCGCCTTCACAACTGCCTGCATCGCATTGATCTGCTTGTCGTCCATTGAATACTCCTTGATCGTTACGCGGAATGGTAGATTAGACATTCCGAGTAAGTCAAGTCAAAAGTAACGACTTTTTCGCATGTCCCCCGAATCGTCATTCTGGCTCAAAAAGGGCCTTATCGTTCGCAGCAGCCACGCGAGCCTTCGGGGCCTTCTTGAACGTCCGCACGTCGCGCCACATGGGCATGTCGATCTTGGCACCCTGCAACAGGTCGTCGATGGTGAGGATTTGAACTCGCGAGTGCTGGGTGTGGCCTGGACTCTTGTAGAAGCCGGCGCTGGCGGCTTCGTTCTTCATGGGCTTGGTCGGCGGCGTCATCGAGATCAGCACGCCGATCGCGGCGTTCTCGCGATTGATCACGCCGCAGAGATCGCGCACGTCCTTTGCGCTCACGTTCTCGCCGCCCTTGACGCTGATGATCACCTGCTTTGTGTCTTCTTTTTCTGAGCCATCGTGGAAGAACAGGCGACCGTCGATGCCTTTGTCCGCGCCCTTTTTCGTCACGATCGGCCGGGCATCGACAAGGCCGAGCGCCCAACTCTGAAACTGGAATGGATCTTCCTGCGCGAGTTGCTGCGCATCGGGGACCGTTGTGGGCTCGCCGATGACCTCGTAGGTTTCCTTGATCTTCGGACCAAAGGCGCTGACGAGGCGGACCTTGATGAGATTGATGGCAAGGTGCGTGATGTCGATGCCAATCCAGCGGCGCTTGAGCCGTTCCGCTACTGCGATGGCGGTTCCGCACCCGCAGAAGGGATCGAGAACGACATCGCCTTCGTTGCTGGATGCTTTGATGATGCGTTCTAGAAGAGCTTCGGGTTTCTGCGTGGGGTAGCCAAGGCGCTCAGTCGCCTGCGATCCAATCGCTTCGATGTCGGCCCAAAGGTTGTCAACAGGCGAACCGGGGTCACCATCGGGGCGAACTTTTCGCCGAGGAATCCCTGATGTTGTCCAGAACATGTCGCCGCGCGCGTCTAGCTCGGTAAGTTTGGCTTTAGTCATCCGCCAACCTTCAGGGCCGGGGGTGTATCCCTTGTATTCATAAACAAGGTTCGGTCGAAACCCCATTGACGCCGACCGAAGAAGTGGACCGCTGTAATAAGGTCCCTTCTCATCCGAAAGCGTGTAGCGCTTCTCGATACCATCTTCGTCAAGCAATGTTTTCACACGATCTGGATCAAAGGTGTGTTGCTGCCCCTTGCTGAAAAAGAGCAACGTGTCGGTCGATGTTCCAAAACGTCGAGCCGCATGCTGTGATCCCTTTGGCCGTTTATAGCGTCGCCAGATGATCTCATTCAGAAAATTCTGCGGCCCAAAGATCGCATCCATCAACAACTTCAGGTAATGGCTCGCCGTCGGATCGCAATGCAGGTAGATCGATCCTGTTGGCTTGAGGACGCGGCGCAGTTCAACCAAGCGCGGCGCCATGTTGGACAGGTACGCCAGCATGTCAGACGTGCCCAGCAGGGTGCGGAACGCCATCATCGCTTTGGCGACTTCCTCACCGCCGTTCTGCACGGCATCCTGAAAGTTGGTCGCGGCCTCCGTGTCCCACGTCCACGTATCCTCGAACGCCTTGAACTGCGCATGCGCTGGTGTGCCATCATGCTCAGCGAACAGCACGTTGTAGTCGGCGTTTGAGTTGAACGGCGGATCGAGATAAACCAGATCGACCGATTCATCCGCAATGTGCCGGCGCAGTACATCGAGGTTGTCGCCGTAGTAGAGGCGATTTTTCGTGTGCGAGGGTGCAGAATTCGCTGCTGGAGCGGCAGACATTTGAGGTTCCGTCCTCGCTTTTGGAATTGGTTTGGCCCCGCGTTTGGCTTTGGGCTTCCCGTTCCCCTTGGATTTCGCCATGACGCCAACCATCCTAACACAAGCCTGCCCAATGCGCAACACAATGTCAGGCTATCCACAGCCCCCGTGGGAACCGCCGCTACGGGTGCCTCTCAACGTGGCCGTGTAACTGCTTGTGGCGCAAGGAATTGCGCTTCGCAGCGATCTTTGCCCAGCCAAAAAACCGAACCGCCCAATTGGCGGTTCGGTTTGACCCTTACATGCTCATCGCAACCAAAGTCTGCGTCATCAGGCCTCGACCAGGCCTTCGCGCACCGCGTACAGCGCGAGTTCCGTGCGGTCGTGGATGTCCACCTTCTCCATGATCGCGGCGCGGTGGGCATCGATCGTCTTGGGGCTGCGGCAGAGCGACTTGGCGATCTGCGCCCGCGACAGGCCCTTGCCGATCAATCGCAGAATCTGCTGCTCGCGCGCGGTGAGGCTTTGCACCTTGGAGCGCGGCTGCGGCAGTTCGCCTGCGTGAGCCCTGTTCCGCATGGTGAACCGGCCGGTGACTTTCGGTCCGAAGACGAAGGCTCCGTTGGCGACCTCTCGGATGGAGTTGATGATCTTCTCAGGGTCATCGTGCTTGGAGAGATATCCCCACGCGCCTGCGCTCACCGCGGCGTCGATGTAGTGATCGCGCACATACGCGCTGAGCACGATGACGCGCGAGTTGGGGCACTGGCGGCGAAGGTCTTCGATGGCTTCGAACGGGTCCGGGCCGGGCATTTCGATGTCCATCAGCACGACATCGGGCCGGATCTTCATGCACTCGATGACCAGGCCTTCGGCTGTGCCGAGCCGGCCCACGTACTCCATGTCCTTCGCCAAAGTCAGGCGGGCTTGGAGTCCTTCAACCAGGAACGCGTGATCGTCCACGCAGAACACTCGAACAGGGGGCTTGTTGAACATGATGTTTTCCTTTCTTGCGAGCGGGTCACAGTCAGCATTGACGGACAACGCACACTTGGGTGCACAGGGGATGAACAGGGCAGATCAAGCGGAACGTAGTGGTGCAGGGGCCTCCTTATGCCATGTCCCTGACAGCGCGTTGAAGGGCGCGCTGCATGGCGCGGTGAGAGCCATCGACAACAAGAATGCACGGATCGCGCCAATCTTCAGCCGATCCGCCCACGATGATGATGCGGCGTCCGCGCCGGCTGCGGACGAAGCGGCGGGCCGAATCCAGCGTCAGCCGGGCCGGCTCGCTGATCAACAGCGAATCGTCGGTCTCGCCTGAGCCGTTTGTGTGAACAGCAAATCCACAACATTCCAGCAGCGCCCGCGCGTATGACGCGGTGCGCTGGTCATGAAGGTCAACCTGGGCCGAGCGCAGATCGGCATTGGAGCCGCCGCGCGTCGCCGGGAGTGTCAGCGTGATCGTCGTGCCGACGTAGAGTTGCGAGTCGATCGTCACCGATCCGCCCGCGGCCTTCACCATGTTGTTCACCTGCGACAGCCCCAGGCCGGTGGAGAGGCCGCGCGTCTTGGTGGTGAAGAATGGATTCATGGCCTTGCGACGAACATCATCGCTCATGCCGCAGCCGCTATCAGTCACGGCGATGCGAATCGTTTCAGCGTCGGGCGAAACGTGGCAGGAGATTCGCACTTCGCCGCCCTCGGCGATCGATTCGACGGAGTTGCTCACGAGGTTCAGCATGGCCCGGGTCAATTGGTGCGGCGGTATGCGTGCTGCGGGCAGGTCGGCCGGGAATTCGCTCAGAAGACTGACCTTCGGCGAAAGTGATTTGCGCAGGATCGGCTCGATCTCGGACCACCAGGCCTGCAAGTCGGTGAACGGCAGCGTGGCGTTGGGGTCCTGCGGATCGTGGCCGAAGAAACTCAGCCCGCCGCTCAGCCGCTTCAAGTGCATTGCGGATTCTCGCACAGCGCGTAAATCGCGGCGGGCGCTGTCGGGCAGGTTCTGTGCTTCCAGCGAATCCAGGTGACAGAGGATTGGCAAGACGATGTTGCCGATGTCATGCCCCAATCCGATTGCGAGGGTCGCCAGCGATGCATCACGATCCATGGGTGGCGGGGCGGTATGCTCGGGCTCGGGCCGCGAGACAAAGTGCCTTCGGGGCAGATCATGTCGATCGTCGAATTGAAATCGCTCCTGGTCAAATCGCGCGAACGATGCGCTTACATCATGCAGCCGCAGCGGTTGAACCAATCGGGCCGCGCCTGTGGCATGGGCGTGTTCAAGCCAATGCACGAAGGCGACGATCAGGGGCATGATGGCGAGAAAGAGCGCGAGTTCAAGGAGGATCACGGAGTCCAGCGTGCCATGCATCTGCCTTCGCACGAGCAAGGAAAACGCAGCCGCGACGCCGCATGTGGCGGCGCACACGATGCCGGCGCGGAAGCCCACGAACAGGCTTGTGGCAGCGACCGCCGCATAGGACAATAAGAAAGGATTGCGACTTCCCGCCGCCGCCTGGATGAGCAAATCGGAGCCCATGCCTGAAAGGCCGACGATGACCGCCGTGCCTAGGGGATTGTGGGCTGGCGCAAGTTGCAACATCCGTGTAGCCATGTTCCTAGTTGCTCATCAATCTGGGCAGCATTGCGGTGCGCGGGTGTTCCCAATTGGTTCACATGGAGCAAGGTGATCTGGCTACCTTCTCCATGTTCCCAACTGTTGTGCTCTAAGCATGCCGATGCTTCTAGGACTGTGCCATAGGGATTAGTGCCTAATCCTCCCTAGGCGATAATCGATGATTCTGCCGTTTCAACGCGGCTGAGATCGCCCTTTCGCAGCGCGACGCATGCGTATCTCGACTCATGGGCAACACTCCGTGCCCATGTCCCAAAGTCAGCCCTAACCTTCACCGTGTCTGGCACGCTCCACAACATGGATTCCGCTCTTGAGCACTGCATGCTCTGCGATCAACAGCGGCTGCGCCAGCGGATGAACGGCTCTGGAAAACCGCGCGAGCAGAGCGGCGAATTGTCGCATTCGATCACCGCGGAAATTCAGCGAAGCATCGCACGCAGACAAGCGCGTCTGCAGAATCTGCCCAAGCCAACATTTCCGGATGATCTGCCCGTGGCGCGCCGGCGAGACGAGATCGCCACAGCGATCGCCGAGAACCAGGTCGTCATCCTTTGCGGCGAGACGGGTTCGGGCAAGACCACTCAACTGCCCAAGATTTGCCTTGAACTCGGACGCGGCGTGGCGGGAATGATCGGTCACACGCAGCCGCGGCGGATCGCGGCCCGCACCATCGCGGCACGAATCGCCTCGGAACTGCAAAGCCCCCTCGGGCGTGCAGTCGGATACAAGGTGCGGTTCAGCGATCGCCTGAGCCCGGACACCTACATCAAGATCATGACCGATGGCATACTGCTCGCAGAGACGCAGCACGACCGCGGACTCGCGCAATACGACACCATCATTGTGGATGAGGCGCACGAGCGCAGCCTGAACATCGATTTCCTCTTGGGCTATCTCAAGCAGTTGCTGCCCAAGCGGCCGGAACTCAAGGTGATCGTCACGTCGGCGACAATCGATCCGCAGCGATTCAGCCAGCACTTTGACGGCGCGCCGATCATCGAAGTCAGCGGCCGCACCTATCCAGTGGAAGTTGCGTATCGGCCGGTTGTCGCCAGCGAACCCGATGAAGAAGACCCCACCGTGCAGCAGGCGATCCTGGCCGCGGTCGATGAGTTGGTTGAACGGGATCGAGATCAGAACACCGTTGGCGACATCCTCATCTTTCTCAGCGGCGAGCGCGAGATTCGCGAAGCCGCCGAAGCGTTGCGCAAGCATCATCCCACCGGCACGCAGGTGCTTCCGCTGTACGCGCGCCTCTCAACCGAAGAGCAGAACCGCGTCTTTCAGCCGCACGATGGAAGGCGAATCGTGCTGGCGACCAACGTCGCGGAGACATCGCTGACGGTGCCGGGCATCCGATCTGTGATTGATCCGGGATTTGCGCGGATCAGCCGCTACAGCGCCAACGCGCGCGTGCAGCGACTGCCGATTGAGCGCATCTCGCGCGCCTCGGCGGATCAGCGAAAGGGGCGTTGCGGCCGCATTGGCCCGGGCGTGTGCATTCGGTTGTATTCAGAGGCCGATGCCGCCGAGCGCGATGCGTTCACCGATCCTGAAATCCTGCGCGCCAATCTGGCCAGCGTCATTCTTCAGATGAAGGCGCTCAGGCTCGGCGACATCGAGGAGTTTCCGTTCATCGAGCCGCCTCGTCCGGCAATGGTGCGCGAGGGCTACCAGACGCTGCTTGAACTTGGGGCCGTGGATGATCGAGGCCGGATCACGCGATTGGGACAGGAACTCGCCAGGCTCCCAATCGACCCGCGTTTCGGCCGGATGATTCTTGCAGCGCGCCAGGAAAAGTGTCTGAAGGAAGTTCTGATCATCGCGGCTGCACTGGCGACGCAGGACCCGCGCCTGCGGCCGATGGACGCGCAGAACGCAGCCGACCTTGCCCACCTGCAATTCGCCGATGAGACGTCGGACTTTGTCTCCTCACTCAAGTTGTGGCATTTCTATCACGAGAATCTGCGGCATCTTTCGACAAGCAAGTTGCGCAAACTGTGCCAGCAGAATTATCTTTCCTATGTGCGGCTGCGTGAATGGCACGATGTGCACCAGCAGTTGCACGCGATTGCGACCGAGAGCGGAATGAAGATGAACGAGGCGGACGCCTCGCTGCCGAGCATCCACCGCGCGCTGCTCACGGGTCTGCTGAACAACGTCGGATTCAAATCGCAGACGCACGAATATCTTGGGCCACGCGACCGGCGGTTCAACATTTTTCCCGGTTCGGGCCTGTTCAAGAAACAACCCAAGTGGATGATGGCTGCGGAACTCGCGGAGACGAATCGGCTGTACGCGCGCACCGTGGCAAAGATTCACCCGGAATGGATCGAACGCGCGGCGTCGCATCTGCTCAAGCGCTCACACAGCGATCCACACTGGAATGAAAAATCCGCGCACGTTGAAGCGTTTGAGCGGGTTTCGCTGCACGGCCTTGTCATCGTCCCCAAGCGGCGGATTCACTTCGGTCCGATCAATGCGGCGCTGGCGCGCGAGATCTTCATCAATCAGGCGCTGGTGGAAGGCGCGCTGCCGCCGCCGCTCGACCAGGCGCCGTTCTTCGTGCACAACCGCCAACTGATGACGGAACTGCGAACGATGGAGGCGAAGCGCCGCAAGCGCAACGTGATGGTGGATGATGAAATTGTCTTCAACTTCTATGATCGACGCATCCCGCAGGGCATCTACAACGGTCCGCTGTTTGAAAAATGGCGGCGGCAGGCCGAACGGGAGAACCCGCGGCTGCTGTTTCTGTCGCGCGAAGATTTGCTCCGCGCCGATTCGCCGGAACTCGATCCCCAGCAATTCCCCGACGCCATCAGCATCGACGGCGTGCGCGTGCCGCTGACCTATCACCTTGACCCGGGCGGCACGGCCGACGGCGTGACCGCGACGGTTCCGCTTGAGTCGATCAACCAGCTTGGCATGCACGCCGGTGACTGGCTTGTGCCCGGAATGCTGGAGGAGAAGGTCGCGGAACTGATCCGCGGGCTGCCCAAGTCGATCCGCCGCAACTTCGTGCCCATTCCGGAACACGCCGCGGCGTGCGTGAAGTCGCTGGCGTTTGGCGAAGGCGACCTGCTGGACGCGATTGGCGCAGCGTTGCACCGTGCGGTCGGCGTGGAGGTTCCGCGCGACGCGTGGCGGCCCGAGGTTCTTCCGGATCATTTGCGCATGCGATTCTCCATCATCGATGCGCAAAGCCGCGAGATGGCCAGCGGCCGCGATCTGGTTGAAATCCGTCGCACCATTGCGAAGCAGAACACCGAATCATCCGCATCACCAGTTCACCGTGAAATCGAGCGAGCCAGTCTGACCTCGTGGAACTTCGGCGACTTGCCGCTGCGTATAGAAGTGCAGCGATCGGGATTCACGATCTTCGGCTATCCGGGGCTGGTCGATGACGGGCACAGCGTTTCGATTCGGGTGATGGATTCCTCCCACGCCGCGGCCGCTGCGCATCGCGCGGGATTGCGGAGGCTGTTCCTGCTGCAGATTCAAGATGAACTGTCCACGCACGTGGATTACCTTCCCAATATTGATCAACTTGCGCTGCTGTTCTCGGCGTGGGGCAGCGGCGATGAATTGAAGCGTCAACTGATGGACCTGGTGGCGGATCGCGCATTCATCGCCGATTCGCCTGATGTGCGCACGCAAACCGAGTTCGACCGCCGCTTGCGCAGCGGGTGGGATCGACTTTGGCCTTTGGCCAGTGAATCCGGTGAGTTGGTGGAGAAAATTCTCGCGGCTCACCAGGCCATTGATATCCAGTTGGAAGACGCTCTTAATCCGCTGTGGACCGAAGCGGTGGGGGATATTCGCGATCAATTGAAGCGCCTGATGCCGGCGCGATTCTTGGTTGATACGCCTTATGAATGGCTGCAGCAGTTCCCGCGCTATCTCGCTGCCATCCAGACCCGCCTGCGCAAACTGATTGCAGGCAACCTGACTCGCGATTCCAACGCCACCATCGAAATCGCATGTCATTGGAATCGATATCTGAATCAAGTCCAGCAGCAGCACGGCCTGCCCGAGAATCCCGCGCTGGAACACTACCGCTGGATGGTGGAGGAGTACCGCGTTTCATTCTTCGCGCAGGAACTCGGAACGCGCGTGCCCGTGTCCGCCAAGCGACTTGATGCGCAGTGGGCCAAAGCGCAGCGGGCCAAGGATTCCGCGTGAAAATACCTGCCGAGGCGAGGATTCGGAAAGATTGCGCAAGAATTGAGCAGGCTGCCGGAATGTCATAAGGTCGGTAATCGCAAAGAGTTGCGCATGGGGCCCGCACGCAACCTCGGGGCGTGAAAGAAAAAAGGGAAAATTATTTCTCGTCATCCTTGCATAATTCATCCGGGGTGATTACCTTCCTTGCATCGGTCGTGTCCCGGAGCGGCCGCCATTCACAAGGGGTCCGAAAAATGAAGAGCCGAAGCGTGAACTTCCTCGCCGCCAAATCACTATTTGTGTGTGTGTGTGTGTGATCTCTTCCATGGTTCGCGCCCAAGGCGATGATCGTTACGCCACTCCCGATGGGGAGGACTATTACGGCCCTCGTTACCAGGCAACGCAAGTGCCCGCCGAGCTGAAGGAAAACCTCGATGACCAGGGCGACTACATCGTGCCTTGGTTCATTGACCTCACGATCAAGCATGATGAGCAGGAGTGCTGGGTCATCGATCAACTTCCCGCCCCCGGATCGGTGGTTCATGGGCCGCAAACGTATGTGGTGCGTCTGAAATATACCTGCGGCAACGATGAAGAATACTGGGCCAGATTGCCCGTTGAACTCGTTGACATCACCCCGCCGGAAGTCAACGTGCTGCTGGATTCCAACGTGAATCCGCAAATCAGTTTCGGCGGCGTGACGCGCTACGTTGTTCCCAATGCGGTGGTGCCGGTGGTCAGCGTGAGTGATTCGTGCGATCAAAGCCCGACCAAGGAACTGCTGCTCAACGGCCAGCCGTATGAGCCTGGCACGCCGATCTCGGAAGACGGCCTGCATATCCTGCACTCGCGAGTGGTCGATGCATCGGCGAATGAAAGCGATTCGACCACGATCTTTGAGATTCGCCAGCGTCCCAGCCTCACCGGAGCAGCGGTCGTGCAGAACACATCGTGGGAAGTTGACCAGGGAGGCCAGTTGGCTCTCTTCAGGGCGACCGTGGTGATGTCAGCGGATGATTTTGATCATGAAGAGGTCATGCTGTCATCGGTGCGGATGCTGCTTCGCGCCGCAAACGGGCAGCCGCTTCAGACCAAGCCGATTCCAATTCTGGGTGCGTTCCGCGAAGACTGCAATATCTACCAACCGCATAATCTGATGGCAAACATCAATCGCTGCCGGGTGGCGTTCACATTTGAGGCGGAGATACAGGGTGAGGCAGCCGTGCAGCCGCCGGCGGAACTGATCCTGGTCGGGGCGGGAATGCACGAA
>CAMPIL010000089.1 GCA_946886375.1 uncultured Phycisphaerales bacterium | reverse complement strand
ATGGCCGCGTGCAACCCGCCGCCGGCGTGAAAGACGCTGCAGCGGTAGCGCTGGCCCACGCCTTCGGTGTGCGAAAAATCCACGCCACCCTTGTTGTCCAACTGCGGCTCCAGATGCTTGGGAATGATCGGCATCAGCATCAGTTTGGTGTCTTCGGTTGTCAGTGGCGGCGCATTGATGGCGTGCAGCGTGGCGGCGACTCGCAACACGGGCGGCGAACCCACTTTGATGTGCAGATCGCTCGCCTGAACTTCGGTCATTTTCATCAACAGACGTTGGATGGTCAGGTCGCTGCTGGTCCCGGTCATGGTCTGCTCCCGTCGGGTCGTTGCCTCCATGATGCCATGAGCGTGGATCGCCAGCAAGACCAAATCCAGGGAGCGACCTGAGCAGCGGCGTGCAGGACGGTGCATCGCGGTTTTGATCGTGCTATCCTGAAAGCCATGACCGCCGCCGATACCAAGGCCGCCACGCCTCCACTTACGGCCGTGCAGGCCGCCACCGCTGAATACATCGCGCAGGCGAAGGTGATTCGCACTGGTGGAGGCCCCAAGGGCGCGGAGCGCCAGCACCGCCACGGACGGCTGACCGCACGCGAACGCATTGACCTGCTCGTTGATCCCAAATCCACGCTGTATGAATGCGGCCTGTTCGCCGCGTGGGAAATGTACAAGGAGCATGGCGGGGCGCCGTCGGCGGGCGTGGTGACGACCATCGGCGTGGTGGGGGGAAAGTTGTGCATGATCATCGCCAACGACGCCACCGTGAAAGCCGGCGCGTTTTTTCCGATGACCTGCAAGAAAATCATTCGCGCGCAGATGATCGCCGAGCGCGCCCGTCTCCCCCTGCTGTACCTGGTGGACTCCGCAGGCGTGTACCTGCCCTTGCAGGAAGATGTGTTTCCCGACACTGACGATTTCGGCCGCATCTTCCGCAACAACGCGGTGATCAGCGCAAAGGGCATCACGCAGATCGCGGCGATCATGGGCAACTGCGTGGCCGGCGGCGGCTACCTGCCGGTGCTGTGCGACACGCTGTTGATGACCGAGGGCAGTGGTCTGTATCTCGCCGGCCCGGCCCTGGTGAAGGCCGCCATCGGACAGGAAGTTGAAAGTGAAGAACTCGGCGGGGCGAAAATGCACGCGGAGATTTCCGGCACCATCGACTTTCGCGAGCCCGATGATCCAGCGTGCATCAAGCGGCTGCGCGCCCTGGTTCACGCCGACATGGCCCACTCGCCGGTGGGCGATCCTCCGTTCGAAGTCGTCAAATCCAGGCGCAAGCCCGAAGACGTCTGGACCATCTTCAAGAGCGATTCCGCCCAGCAGTACGACATGTGCCAGTTGCTCGAATGCTTCGTCGATGATGAATCGTTCAATGAGTACAAGGCCGAGTACGGCCGATCAATGGTGTGCGCGTACGCGCGCATCGGCGGACGGCCGTGCGGCATCGTGGCGAACCAGCGCAAATTGACGCAGCGCAAAATGCCCGGCGGCAAGGCGGGGCCGAGCGTCGCGATGAACATGCCGGCGGTGATCTACGACGATTCAGCCGACAAGGCCGCGCGATTCATCATGGACTGCAATCAGAAGAAAATCCCGCTGATCTTCATTCACGATACGACGGGATTCATGGTGGGGCGCGATTCCGAGCAAGGCGGCATCATTCGCTCAGGCGCGAAGATGGTGAACGCGATGAGCAATTCCATCGTGCCCAAGATCGCGCTCATCGTGGGTGGCAGTTACGGCGCTGGCAATTACGCCATGTGCGGCCGGGCGTTTGACCCGCTGCTGACGCTTGCCTGGCCGGGCGCCAGGTGCAGCGTGATGGGCGCGGGACAGGCCGCCAACACGCTGCTGACGATCGATCTGGCCGCGCGCGAGCGCAAGGGCGAGAAGATCGATGAAAAGATGCGCAAGGAACTGCTCGACGCGATCACGAAATCGTACAGCGAGCAGCAGGACATCCGTTACGGCGCGGCCCGCGGCTGGGTCGATCGCATCATCGAACCCGACAAGACGCGCGAGGAATTGATTCGATCATTGGAGATTGCCAGCACATTTCCAATCGTGGGAGAATTCAAAACCGGAGTATTGCAGGTGTGAAATCCCGCTAGGGCGCAAACATTTCCGCCAACACTCGCAACGTGTGATCCGCCGTCTTCTTGTCGATATTGCCGAGCCGTTTCACGAGGCGTGCGGCATCCACCGTGCGAATCTGATCAAGGACGATCAGCCCCGATTTACCTTTGAACCGGCACGGCACACGAGTCGGATAGGCACGACTCTCGGTGGTCATCGGAGCGATGATGACCGTATCGATGTGATGATTCAATTCATCAGGGGAAACAAGCAAGCACGGCCGCGTTTTGCGAATTCCATGACCGACCGTTGGATCAAGCGACACGAGATAGACCTCAAGTCTACTTACCATTCCCACTCATTCCTGTCGAAGTGCGTGAGGTGATACGGATCAAGCAATCTGTCCTCGCCGCGTTTGGCCATTTCTTTCATTGCCTTGGCCCAGCCGGCACGTGGTCTGCGACGGGAGCGAATAATCACGGCCCCCTCTCGCACCTGAAGATCCACTTCTTCGCCCAGACCCGCCTGCTCGATCAGCGCTTTGGGAATTCGCACGCCGCGGGAGTTGCCGATCTGGACCAGCCGGGTTCGAATTGCGTTGTTCCTGGCCATAGATACATTGTAATTACCGGCCGACCAAAGGCAAGGAATCTGAGAAGATGATCGGGCGACTGGGACGCCCACGCATTGGAAGCATGGCTTTGGCGATGTCGTACTCGCTGAGGGGACTCAGATCGTTCCTTCCGTCACGCTCAGCACTTCTTCCACCGTCGTGATGCCGTTGGCGATCTTTTTGAAGCCGTCCTCGCGCAGCGTCACCATGCCGCGGCCGGTGCAGGTTCTGCGGAACTCCGTCACGTTGGGGTTGCGGGCGATCTGGTCGCGCAAGAAATCATCCAGCACGAGGAGTTCATACAAGCCACTGCGGCCGGTGTAGCCGGTCTTGCGGCACTTGTCGCAGCCCTTGCCCTCGCGAAGCGTGGCCGCGTTGATGCCGTGCATGGTCAGGAACTCCGCCATCTCTTCCTTCACTGGCACGTCTTCGCTGCAATGCTTGCAGATGCGGCGGACCAGGCGCTGCGCGAGCACGGAATTGACCGCCGCGCCCACGAGGAAGGGTTCGATGCCGATGTTGATCAAGCGCGTGATCGACGCCGGCGCATCGTTGGTGTGCAGCGTTGAAAGCACGAGGTGGCCGGTCATGGCGGCCTGAATCGCGATGGTGGCGGTCTCCATGTCGCGGATTTCGCCCACCATGATCACGTCGGGGTCCTGGCGCATCAGCGCGCGCAGCGCGGCGGAGAACGTCATGCCGATCTTCTCGTGCGTCTGAATCTGCGTGATGCTGGCGAGGTTGTATTCAACCGGGTCTTCCACGGTCGAGACGTTCAGTTTGTGCAAATCCATCTGCTGGATGGACGCGTACAGCGTGGTCGTTTTTCCCGACCCCGTCGGACCGGTCACCAGGATGATGCCGTGCGGCTGCGCGATCTGGTTCTTCCAAATCATCAGCGTTTCCTCGGCAAAACCAAGGCCATCCAACTCCACGTTGATGGAGCGGTTGTCCAGGATACGCATGACGGTCTTTTCGCCTTTGGGCGTCGGAATGGTCGACACGCGCAGGTCGAGTTTGCGCCCCAGCACCGTCACGCGGATGCGCCCGTCCTGCGGCAGACGGCGTTGGGCGATGTCGAGATTCGCCATGATCTTGATGCGGCTGGTCAGCGCAGCGTGCATCTTGCGCGGCGGATTCATCATCTCAAACAGCACGCCGTCGATGCGGAAACGCACCTTCAATATCTTCTCATCCGGCTCAATGTGAATGTCCGAGGCGCCTTCCTTCAGCGCCGTCTGGATGATGTGATTGACATACCGAACCACCGGCGACGACTCTGCGTCTTCGATGTCCGAATCCTGCTTGTCGTCTTTGACGACTTCAACATCGTCAGCATCGACATCAGAGAGAATCTGATCGACGTTGTATTCTTCAGTCTCGCTCGCGGTGAGCAGCTCCAGCACGCCGCGAATGTCGTACGCCGTCACCAGCACGTGCTTCACCGACGCCACGCCCACGCGGCGCTTGACGTCATCCAGCACGAAGACATCGTCGGGGCTTGCGGTTCCCACCACCATGCGCGAACCCTCGCGGCGCAGCGGCAGCACAAGATTGCTCCGGCAATACTCCGCGCCAAGTCTGTGCAACGCCTTGCGATCAAAGCCATCGGGGTGGTTGGGATCGATCCGCTCAAACGGCAGTCGCGACAATTGTGCCACGGCCTGCTGCACCGCGACTTCATCAATCCCCATTTCTATCAGCGCCGACGACAACTGCTTGCCGGGCGTCTGCTTCACGACGCGCTGGGCCGTGGCCAGTTGCTCGGCGGTGAGCGCTCCCTGCGCCAAGAGCATTTCGCCAATGTCCGCGCTCGGATTGGCGGCGTCGGCTTCATCCACGGCAAAGATGGGCGATAGCGACGCCATGCCGTCGTCCGCCTCGTCGTAGCGCGCGGCTGAAGCGCCCTGGACGCGCGGGCTGGACTGCCCGGCGCGCTCTGCGGGTGCTGCGTCCAGATCATTGAGCACATCATCCAAATCGAACTTGCCCACGTGTGACTCCCCTGAACAAGACCTTGGTTTCAGCGATCGCGGCGCAGCAGCAGCGTAACGGGAACGCGGATGTTCAACGCCGCGTCTTCGCCCACCAGCGTGACGGAATCCTTTGAGATGTCATCCACGCGGAAGACGATGTTGTCCGGCTGGGCGACGTATTCATCGCCTTTGCGCACGATCTTGCCGCTGATGTTGGCCAGCGGCTGTGAACTCATCAGGACCGACTTCAACTCCAGGCGTGAGACGGCTTTTTCATACTGCTCCTGCCGTTGGGCGCGGCGTCGGGTCACGTCCGTATCGCCGCCGTCGTCCATCGACGTGAGCGCCACGGGCGATTCGCCATAGATGATGAACGGATTGCGCTGAACGTTTTCAAGCGGAACCTGGCGCTCGGTGTACGAGCCACTGAGCACGGCCAGCACGCCCGCATCGGCCTGAACCAGCGCGCTGGCGGGCTTGTCGGGGGCCAACGTCTCATTGCCCTTCAACTTGTTGATGAATTGCTCAATGCTGGCTTCGATGTCGGTCGGCGCTTGCGTGGCCGCGCCCACTTTGGACAGCGATCGCATGAACCACAGGCCGCCGCACGCGACGGTCACCACAAGCACCAGCACCAGTGAACCCGCGTTGAATTTCTTGCGCTCGGTTATGTTGGCCAAGGGGTCCAGCGCGGTTTCGTCGATCAAGTCGCCCACGCCCAGCGGAATGGTGCGATCAGACTCGGGGTTTGAGCCCGAATCGGTCATGAACGGCGGCAATGATGGGTTTTCCTGCTGATGATTCACGGGTGGCTCTCCGCGCTGAGCGAATCTCGATCAACTCGCCTTGGTCTCTTCGGTCTGGAAATAGATGCTGAGGGTGAATCCCGCTTTCATCGAACCCGGCGGCGGCGTGTTCTGCGCCTTGGCGCTGGTTTGAGCCACAGCTCGTTCGAGTTTCAACTGGTGCACGCGCGTGATGCGCGGCAGGTTTTCCAGTTCCAGCAGGAACTGGTAAAAGCCGTCGAACTCGCCTTCCATCTGCACCTTCAGCGGCTGCTCCATGTACATCGCCGCGGGAACCGACTTGTCGCTCTTGACCGACTTCACCGTCAACTTGTTTCGCTTGGCGATCTGCCAGACCTGCTCCAGGATGCCTTCGACGTCCTGGGCGTTGGGCAGTTTGGCTTCGATCATCTGCACCGATTCGCGGCCTTTTTCGATCTCAAGGCCGATGTCATCGATCTTCGCAGCGACGGCCGCCAGCGTGTCCAGGCGCGACTGCTTGAGCGCAATCTCGCTGCGCGCCTGCGCGATCTGCACGTTGCGCGGCTTGAAGACGTAAAAGAATGACGCCACCGGCACCGCCAGCAGCACCACGAAGAAAATGAACTCGCGTATACCCAGTCGCATGATTCAGTCTCCTTGGCTCGCAGAACCGGAAGCGGATGCGGAACCGGCCGGACTTGCGCTCTCGGCCGTCTTCCGCACCAGTGGCGCGGTGAACTGGATTTCATCGGTCATCGGGTTCTTGATGCGCGGCACGATCAGCGGGTCAATCCGCTGCACGTCGGCGTTGGGGTTCAACGACATCGCGATCTTGAACTGCCGCATCGTCCTTCCCTGGATTTCCTTCTGCTCGGAATATTCCAGCGCCACGCCTTTGAGCAAGGCGTAGGAGTTCAACTCTGTCATGAACTTGGAAAGTTCAATGTCCGTCGGCGCCACGCCCACCATGGTGATGGTGACGTCGTACTTGGGCGGATCGACCTTCTGCGTGGTCTCGCCCGCCTCCTGAATGGTCTTGTTGCGCTCAGGCTTCGCGGTGGCGATCAGCCGCCCGCTGCTGTCGCGCGGCGCTGAGGCCGTCGGCGATGGCTTCACCTTCTCCGACTTCATTTCAAACTCCAGAAGCGCCAAGCGCTCCGGCATGCGATTGATCATCTCGGCGATCAGGATCGACCGGGGCACGCGCTCCACCAGCGCGGCCGCCAGTTCCGCCTTGTTCAGCATTTCCATCCGCTGCTGCTCAAGTTGAGTCAGTTCCTGAATCTGGATGCCCGCCTGCTGATACTGGCTGTTGATGTCCTCCTGCTGCTGCTTCACCTGCGTCGCCTGCCGGTTGGTGACGAAGAACGCGCCGATCACTGCGATCATGACCACGGCGAATAGCGCGAGGCAGACGACGTTCGTTCGCCGCTCGGCCTTCTGCGTGAGGTAATCTTCCGGGAGAAAACTCGTGTTGTGCATGCCGAACTCCGTTGCTGTCGAGGCCGCCTCTGCCCCGCGTTGTGAAGGTCACGAATCGATTTGCGCGCTGCACAGGCCGCATGCCGCCGCCCATCCCGGCTGGGCTCCGTTGCCGAGTTTGAGCCCCGGCGTCGGCGGTGTCTGCGACGCGTCGTGCCGGGCCAGCGGATCACCCATCTGCGCAGGCACGCGCAGGGCTTTCACGATGTGCTGGCAGAGCCACGCCTGGCGGGACTCGCCGCCCACGAAAATCGCGCGGTTGATCGGCCGCTCGCGGAACAGGCTCTGGTGGTAACGCAGGCACATCGACAATTCATCCGTGATCGTGTCGAGCAGTTCCGTCAAATCGACGTTCACGGCCTTGCGATGGCCTTCGGCCGGTTCAATGGATTGCTTGATCGACGGCGCGAGCCGGCCCGTGCGGCGATCGACCTCGGTCGTCGCTGCCGACTTGAACACCGTCGCGCTCATTTTCGCGAAGACGCCGCTCAACTCGTTGCGGCGGTCGGGCTTGTCACTCCGATCGTCAGCGGTCAACGGTTCAGCGTCGGGGTCTGCAACAGGATGCGGCGAGGTCAGCGTCAGCCGGTGCGCCCGCGCGCTGGGCATGTCGCAGTGGATGGTGTTGGCGATCAGTTGGTCGAAGTGGCGCCCGCCGATCGGAATGTGCCGCGCGAACGCGAGTTGCTTGCCGTGAGTGATTCCCACGCGCGTGCCGCCCCAGCCAAGATCGATGTACAGCGTGGTGATGTTGGCGTCTTCCTCGCGGCGGTGAATGTGATCGAACGCGCGAACCATGGCCAGCACGTCGGTGTGCACGCCGACCACTTCCAATTTGCACTTGGAAAGCAGATCGACATAGCGCATCACCACCTCCTTGGTGATGGCGAAGCAGATCATTTCCTTCTGCGCCTGGCCGTTGCGGTGCACATTGCAGACTTCGATTGAGCGCACCACCACGCCATGCGGCGGGCAGCCTATCTGCGTCTGCAGTTGCGCCTTGATCATTTCATCGCGGTTGAAGCCTTCAGATTCGATGATCTGCATGTGCTGGGTGAAGGTTTGCAGGGCGGGCACGGCGATGACCACGCGGCGGCCCTTGAACTTGCCATCGCGCAGTGCGACCGGCAGCCATTCAGCCGCGTAGCTCATGACGCGGTCGGGCTCGGCACGAATCGAATCGGGAATGGGCAACTCGGCCGCCGCAAGCAGCGGCGGGCGCGTCCCGCTGCCGACCTGAAGCAGCTTGATCGACGCCGATCCGAAATCAATAGCGATCGGCGAGTGGTGGACCGAGAACATTCCAAATCCCATCGTGCGCCTCCGCAAACAAACATGTGCGCGGTCCAACCACCAAAGGCTGAACCAGCAACAGTGCATCGACCCCATTGCCGGTCAGGTTGAGTGCGCAGTCTGCAGCGAGGTGGTCAAACCGCGCGAGGTGGGGGAATTGTCCGGATCGAACGGCCGCGTTGTCTGATAACCCTGTTTGTCATTCCCGCGCATTCCGGGGGCGGGAACGACGCGGCACCACGCGTGCATTTGAAATCGGTCTAATCCGCGTGGCGCAGCAGTTCGATGGTCCGGCGCGTCGCCTGGCCCAGTGCATCCAGCGCGCAGCGCATGTCCCAGACTTGGCGCGTCCGGTCGCCGGTGGTGTTACTGATGGCGCGCAATTCGATGGCCGCGATGTTCAATCGCCGCGCCGCGTGAACCACGGCCGCGCCCTCCATCGCCTCAGCCAGCGCCCCGGTGCGGCGGACCACATCTGCGGCTGCTGCATCCGTGCCGCTGCACGTGGCGACGGTGGCGATCGGGCCCACCGCAAACGCTTCGCCCAGCCGTTCGAGCATTCGCTCATCCACGGGCACGGCGTTGCCATCGAAATCACCCAACGGAAAACCCAGACTCGCCATGGTGACAAAGCCGCTCGGGCTGATCAAACCCTCTTCCATGTAGATGCAACACGATGCGATCAGGCAATCGCCGATGTTGAGGTTGGAAACCGGCAGCGCGCCCGCAACGCCCGCGCTGATGACTGCGTCGATTTTTCCATGAGCGCGAAGAATCGCTTCGGTTGTCGCGGCTGCTGCGTTGGTGCGTCCGATCCCGGCGGCAATTGTGCGAGCGCCATCAAGATTCCCGCCGGCGATCGCGTTTGCCTCGGCTTCAACTGACGTGACGATGAGAATGGCCATGATTCAAAGGAGTTCGTGGCGGGCTGGCGCGGGGGCGAACGGCGCGAGGTGACCATGCTACGCCGCAAGCGGCTACTGGCTGATCGCGGTGAGTTGCTTCAATCTGGATTCGATCTGGTCCAGCGGGATCGAAGTCTGCTCGCCGCTCTGCAAATCCTTGAAATCCACGCGGTTCTCCGCGATTTCCTTGCCGAAGATGATTGCGGACATCGCACGCGACTTGCTGGCCTCGCTGAGCAGTTTGCCGACGTTGCGCGTGGTTTTGTAACTGTGCCGAACGTGGAAACCATCGCGGCGAAGTTGCGCGACGGTCTGCCGCATCTTCGCATCCGCCTCATCGCTGGCGGCGATGGCGAAGGCATGCGGCCGCAGCGGCTTCATGTACACCTCTTCCGGAAGCAGGCCCTTGTCGTGCAGGAGATTGGCGAGCACCACATCGCCCATGCCGAAACCGCACGCGGGGAGTGATGGACCGCCGAAGGATGCGATCAGGTTGTCGTAGCGGCCGCCTCCGGCAATGGCGCGCTCCGCGCCGGAGGTTTCGTGGATTTCAAACACAGTGCCGGTGTAGTACGCGAGACCGCGAACCACCGAATGGTCAACTTCACACCAGTCATCGACTCCGTTGCTTCGTAACCAGTAATGAACGTCTTCAAGGTTTTTGAGTCCTTCATCAACACTGCCAAAAGACTCTTCGGTGGATGCAACGTCTTCGATCTCAAAATTTCCGCTTTCAGCTAGTTGAACATACTCCTCGAAATCTCGGTCAATCTCTCTCTTTAGATCGGCAGCAACCTCATCGAATCGATCGAACGTGTTTATCTCCAGACCCAGAGCACCCAATGCATGCCATGCTTCTGTGTGCGTCAGTTTCGCTCTGCGATCAAGCAGCTCTGTAAACGAGATTTGCTTTTCGTGAGGTATTTCAATCCGGCTTTGTATGTATTGGATAGCCCTTCTGTCTGTATAACACAATGAGACGTCGTTTCGCGTCAATCCAAATGCGCTAAGCGCATCGATTGCCACTGTCATGAGTTCAACGTCGAATTTCGCATCAGTTGTCGGAAGTCGTTTTCGAAAGCCATGCCGATTCTTTCGTGTGTATTTGTGAGGGCCAGGAAAGTCGAAGATGAAATCCACATTCCACTGCATGAACTCGCGCAGCCGTCCGCGCTGCGGCCTTTCCGCGCGAAAGTGCGTGGGAATCGCGAACCACTTGATCGGCCGGGGGAGTTCCGCAGCCTTGGCTGCGACCATGCGCGCGAGCGTGGGGGTGAACTCGGGCCTCAGCGCGTAGGGTGCGTCCTTGCCGGCGCGGATGGCTGCGATTTCCTGCTCATCCTTGCCGCTGTACACCTGAAAGATTTCCGACACGATGCCGGGGCCGCTTTTGTGCTTGTAGAGTTCGATGTCCTCGAAGGTGGGCCCGTCCACCTCGTCGAAGCCGTGGTTGATGGAGGTCTGCCGCCAGACGCCTTCGATGTACCTGCGGACGGCCATGTCCTGGGGGTAGAAATCGCGCGTTCCCTTGGGCGACTGGAACTTTTTGCTGGATGCGGTCGGGCCGGCCATAGGCCGCAAGTGTAGCGTGCCGGTGCAGCACCGGCGAAAGGCCGGCGGCGGGCGCGCCGCATCGCTGACGCCCGCCGCCTCCAGCCGATCAACTCTGCTGCGACGCTGGCAGATGCTCGCCGCTCGCGGAAGCCGGCTTGAACTTCAGGCCGGGGAAGAAACGGTTGGTCCGCCGCCGGTACTCGACGTAATTCTGGCCGTGCTGCTTCACCAGGTCGCGCTCTTCGATCGTGGTGCCGAACAGGATGTATCCCTACTCATCACCCGCAATTACAGGTGGGCGACCTTACTACTTGGCCGGACCCATAACGC
>CAMPIL010000088.1 GCA_946886375.1 uncultured Phycisphaerales bacterium | reverse complement strand
TGAGTTCGCCGAGCACCGGCTCGCCTGAATCACCCGGAATGATCACATCGACCGTCAACGGCCCGTGCGTCTGATTCGCACGGATTGGTGCGAGGTGCTGTTCAGGCATCGCAAACGAAACATAGATCGGATCGACCTGGTTGATCTGCACCAGTTCGGTTTGATTGGCCTCGACCACGTTGCCCGGCTTGGCCATCAATGCGCCGGCCCGGCCGTCAATCGGCGCGTGAATCGAGCAGTACTCCAGTTTGAGTTTCGCTGCGTCCACCAAGGCGGCGTCAGACTGCACCTGTGCGCGAGCGGCGTTTGCACCGGCCCGGGCCTTGTCGGCCTCACGCTGCGACATGGCCTTGCCACGCAACGCCTCGGCCATCTGCTGGGCGGCGCGTTCGGCGTCCTCAGCGACGATCGCATTGCGGGCCAAGGTTGCCTCAGCCTCGGCCAAGGCTGCCTGGTATGGCCGCGGGTCAATTTCCAGCAGCAAATCCCCGGCTTTGACCTCCTGGCCTTCAGTGAAATTCGCCTTGATCAATTGGCCATCGACCTGGGGCTTGATGGTGATGACCGCCATTGCCTCCACATTGCCGATGGTTCGAATCTGCTCCGGAACGTCCTCGCGCACGACTGCCGCCACGGTCACTGGCACAGCCTGGCGCGATGCCGCTGACGCGACCGGCGTCGCCTCGTGCTTGCACGAGGACAGCAGCATCAAGCCCGCCAGGGACATCAATCTCATGAATTGCTGTTTCACGTTCACGATCGCCTCCGTCGCGCTGCCTGCTCCTGCGGCGTCAGGATGCCGCAGAACACCACGTCCATGATGTCCTCGGCCTGCGAAGCCGATGACTTCCTGCGGCCGGCGAAGAAGTTGGTGAACATGGTCCCGTACACCAGGCCGCTCATCACATCGGTGATGCGATCCACCGAGAGGTCGCGCACGCGACCCGCGGCAATCAAGCGCTGAAACAGCTGCTTCCACGGACCGATGTTCGCCTCGCGATGCAGAAAATACGTGGGCTTGGCGCGGTCGCGGAACGCGGCACGCTCCTGAATCAGAAGTTCCACGAAGTCAGGATGTCGCGCGAAGAAATCAAGATAGGCGCGGATCGCGCACGCGATCTGGTTCAGTGGATCATCAGCAGGATTCACCGCAGCCTGCACGTCGGCATGAAGCAGTTGCATGGCACGATCCGCCGCCGCCAGGAACAGCGCACGCTTGGTGGGAAACAGCCTGTACACCGTTCCCTTGCCGACGGAAGCGGCGTCCGCCACGTCCTGCACATCGGTGTCCTGAAAGCCGTGCTCGGCAAACATGGCGGTGGCCGCTGAAAGAACGGACTCAGACCGCATCGCGCCGTCCGATGATTTCTCAATAGCGTTGCGGCGAGAGGAAGCTGTGGCGATGGACATGGATGGTGGATCCGATTGGACGGGCGCGTCCGTCCGGGAACCCCCCATGGTATTGAGCGCGCGACTGGCCGTCAACGTCGTCGTTGGACACTGGACATGAACCATGATCGCCGACGCTTGCCCCTGCATCCGGCGCTGGCATCAGTCTTGTGCAAGAGTTCATCAAATCGTGCGGAAACAGCAACGGCTGAAGCCCGCTGTTTGAAGGCGGTTGGGCCCCCACCTACACTACAGCGGTTTTCTAGTGCAAGGAGGCACAAAGCCGGTTGAACCGGTCGAGCAAGTGCCTGGACCCCACCGTTCTCTCTCCAATGAGCGATCCAGCCGCACGTACATTCAGCGCAGACTTCAAGCGCTTTTTTCTGCGCGGCCTGGTGGTGTTGCTGCCTTCGGTGCTCACGCTCTGGATCGTCGTCAAGGCTTACCAGTTCGTCAACAGCGCCATCGCAGACCCCATCAACAGCGGCATGCGCGCGGGGTTGATCAAGATCGCCCCCTACTGGTCGCCAGCTGAATCCATTGAACAATGGTGGGCCGATCATTGGTACATGAATTTCATTGGCCTGATCGTGGCGGTTGTGGCCGTGTACGTAACCGGATACGTGCTGGGCGGGTTTCTGGGGCGGCGCTTCTACAAGCGCATCGAGCGGGCCTTCACCTCGCTGCCGGTATTCAAGCAGGTCTACCCCTATGTCAAGCAGATCGTGGATTTCCTGCTGGGCGATGAAAAGGGCTATAGATTCAACCGCGTCGTGGTCGTGGAATACCCTCGAAAAGGCATCTGGGCCGTCGGCTTCGCCACCGCGGGAACCCTGCACGCCATCCGCAATCAGACCGGTGAGTCGGTCACGGTGTTCATTCCCAGTTCGCCCACGCCCTTCACAGGCTACACGATCGTCGTGCCGCAGCGCGACGTGATTGAATTGGATATTACCGTTGAGGAGACGATTCGCTACATCGTCAGCGGCGGCGTCCTGCTTCCCGAGCCGTCCGAACCAGCCCGGGAAACGGCTGTCAGCAAGGAGATTCCAATCAAACCCGGCGAATCGATCGCGGCGGGGGTTGTCGCCACGACCGCGCCGGTTCACCCTGAAAGCGGCGGGCGCTGATCCGCGGCTCGCCCCACGGAGGATTCTGATGCAGATCAAGATTAGCAGCAAGCACATGGCCATCACACCGGCGATTGAGAGTTACGCCACCAAGAAAGTGGATAAACTCCGCCGGTTCTTCGATCGCATCCAGCAGATCGACGTGGTGATCGACAAGGCCAAGAACGGCTACACTACCGAGATCATCACGGATGTGGAACATCATGAGCCGTTCGTCGCCACGGGAAGTCACGAAGACCTCTACGCGTGCATTGACCTGGGCGTGGATCGTTCCATCCGGCAACTCAAGGATCACAAGAGCCGTTTGCGAGACAACAAACACTAATATCCCTGCCAGAATCTCCCCCACCGGCGCCATCGCCCGCCGGTGAGTCGGCCTGACTGGAACTCACGCATGAAACTGTTAGACATCATCGTTCCCAACGCAATTCTGCCCGACTTGGCCAGCACCCAGCGCGACGATGCCATCGCCGAAATCGTCGATGCGCTGGTCGCCGCCGGCGCTCTAAGTCCCGAACTCAAGGATGAATTCATCAAGGCGATCATCAAGCGCGAAAAGCGCGGCTCCACTGGCTTCGGTCATGGCGTAGCGGTCCCGCACGTCAAGCATCCGGCCATCAGCAAGATGGCCGTGGCCATCGGCATCAGTCGCGGCGGCATCGAATTCAACGCCTTGGACAAGCAGCCCGTGTATTCCATCTTCCTGCTGCTGAGTCCAGAAGACCGGCCCGAAGATCACCTTGACGCCATGGAGGCGATCTTCGGCAACCTCAGCCAGGAGACCTTTCGCCGCTTCCTCAAGCAAGCCACGACGGTGGAAGATGTCATGACACTTTTGGAAGAGGCCGACGCGCGAACGAGCGTCAGGTGAGCCGCCTGCGCTGGCCTTGGGTCACCGACGGACTCGGATGATCGTGTTGAAACGGAATGGGACAGGCCCGGACTTGCGATATTCGCTATGCCTAAAGAGGCGTCGGCCAAAGTGACCATCTCGAACCGACTTGGACTCCACGCGAGGCCGGCGATGGTATTTGTCGAAACCGCATGCAAGTACAAGGCGGAAATCTGGGTCCAGCGATGCGACCAGCGCGAGCGCGTGGACGGAAAGTCCATCATGCAGTTGATGATGCTCGCGGCCACGCAGGGAACGGAAATCGAAATCACCGCATCCCAGAACGATGATGCCGAATTGGCCATCAAAGATCTGGTCGCACTGGTCGAATCGAAATTCCAGGAAGAATAAGGCGGCCCCTCTCGAGAAGTGCGCGGCGTTGGTTCATCCGACCTGCTCGGCCTTCAACTCGCGTTTCATCAGGTCGCGAATGGCTTCGCGCGGCGTGAGCCCCTCAAACAAAATCGCGTGCACGGCACCGGTGATCGGCATCTCCACGCCATGCGCTTGCGCGATCTGCATCACCGCACGCGTGGTGGGCACGCCTTCCACAACCGAACCCATTGAAGCGAGAATGAAATCCAGTGATTCGCCCCGGCCAAGCCGCTCGCCGCAGGTGCGGTTGCGGCCTTCGGGACTGAAGCAGGTTGTGGCGAGGTCGCCGACGCCCGCGATGCCAAAGAACGTATCGATTTTCGCGCCCATGGCGACGCCCAATCGGGCGATCTCGGCGAGTCCCCGGGCAAGCAGCGCGGATTTCGCGTTGTCGCCCGCCTTGAGTCCATCAATCATTCCCGCTGCCAGCGCGATGACGTTTTTTGTTGCGCCGGCCATTTCCACGCCAATGACATCGTCGTGCGTGTAGATGCGCAGCCACGGCAGGCTGAAGAGGTCCTGCACCGCATGCGCGATTTCCTTTCTGTTCGCGGCGGCGACCAACGAAGCAGGCAGCCGCCGCGCCAGTTCCGCAGCAATTGATGGCCCGGACAGTGCGCACAGCGCCAGTCGCTCGCCGCTTCCGCGCTGGGATTTCTCCATCAAATCGCCAATCACTTGCGATGGCCGCAGCCCGGTGGCGATTTCGATTCCCTTGGTGACGCTCACGATGGTCGCCGTCGAAGGCGCATGCGGGGCGATTCTCTGCCAGGCTTGCCGAAGGAACTGCGCCGGGATGGCGCTGATGATGAACTCGGCCGCCTCACACGCGGATTGATCATCTGACACGACATCCACAGAGTCCGGTAATCGGAATCCGGGCAAGCGAGGCGACATCCGTGAGGATCGAAGTTCGCGCGCGTCGTGTTCAATGGGCCCCCACATGCGCACCGCCACGCCCCGTGCCGCCAAGGCATCCGCCATGACCAGCCCCATCTGGCCGTCTCCAAGAATCGTGGCGTGTTGGGTCATGTGGGTGTGGTTGGCACGCGGTTGAGGCTTCAGAGGGTGATTGGAGCCAATCCTAAAGGGGCGGCATCAAACCGTAAAACCCTCCTGCATCCGAACCCAGCCGCGGTGGTTACCGTACCATGTCCGTCCGCCTGAACGGCGGATTCATGTCCATTGGAGAGAGCCGACGACGCTGCCGGTCATCCCAGATACGATGCGGGCCTTCGACAGAAGCCCTTTGCCCTGTGTGGAGCGTGTTCATGTCTGAACTGACAGTCGCCGGTGCACCGGAACAGGAACTGAAACTTCGCGAAGCGGGATCAGAAGGCGGCGAACGGCTGGAGCGACGCCTGTTTATTGCATTGACCGGCGGCGTGCTGCTGGCGGCCTCGTCGCTCAGCCATTGGCTGGGCGTGCATCCCCAGGCCGCACAAATCCCAGCAGCATTGGGCGCAGCGATTCTGGCCGTGCCCTTGTTCGTCGGGGCGTGGCGTGAAGTCAAGCGCGGCCAACCGTCCAGCGACGCCTTGGCCTGCCTCGCCGTGACCGCCGCGTTCTCGGTTCAGTATTACCTTGCTGCGGGGTTCCTGGCGTTCTTCCTCTGGACGGCCAATCTTGTGCTCAGCCGAACCGCGTGGGGCGCCCAGCGAGCCATTCGCGATCTCATCGATCTCACGCCTGAAACGGCGCGGCTGATCGAAGACGGCGGCGAGCGCGAAGTGGGCTTGGCGCAGGTGCACATCGGACAGATCGTGCGCGTGCGCCCCGGCGAAAACCTGCCCGTCGACGGCCGCATCGTCCGCGGCAACAGCGACATCAATCAGGCTTCGCTTACCGGCGAAGCCGTGCCCGTGGAAGTTGAAGTCGGTTCGCCCGTGTACGCCGGCACAACCAACCTGACCGGTCAGATCGACATTGAAGTCACCGCCGTCGCCGCCGACACGACCATCGGCAAGGTGGAAAGCCTTATCCGTGAAGCGGAATCGTCCAAGACGCAGCGGCAGGTTTTGATCGAAGAATTGGCGACGTATTACGTGCCGGTCGTGTTGATGGTGGCGGGGCTGGTGTGGTTCTTCACCTCAAAGAGCAGCGATCCGGCCATTCGCAGCGAGGCGGCGATGCGGGCCATCACCGTGATGGTGGTGACCTGCCCGGGCGCGCTGCTCATTTCGCACCCCGCGGCGATGGTGGCTGCATTCGCAGCCGCGGCCCGTCTGGGCATCATGATCAAGCAAACCCGCACACTGGAAGCCGCTGCGACTGTTGACACCGTCGTGCTCGACAAGACCGGTACGCTGACCACCGGCCGCTTTGCCGTCAGCCGCCTGGCCCCCGCAGAAGGCGTTGAGGGCGCGGCCCTGCTGCAGGCCGCCGCCGACGGCGAGCAGCACTCCAACCACCCGCTCGCCAAATCCATTCTCGAAACCGCACGCCAGGCGCGTATCAATCCCAAGTCGATCAACAAGTATGAAGAAGTGCACGGCCGAGGCGTCGTCGCGCACACCAGCGCGGGCGACATTCACGCAGGACGATCGGATTGGCTGGTCAGCCTCAATCCCTCGATTGCACAATCTGTCGCAGCCGTTGAGGCCAAGATCGAAGGCATGTCCAGCGTTCACGTGATGCTGGGCGGGCGGTATCTGGGCGCGGTGGGTCTGGAGGACAAACTCCGCCGCAATGCTCCGGATGTGATCGAGCGCATTCGCCACCTTGGCGTGCGCAAGGTGTGCATCTTCACCGGCGACCGGCTTGCGGTGGCCAAGCGCGTGGGCCAGGCTGTCGGCGTTGATGCGATCGAAGCGGAGTGCCTGCCCGAGGAAAAGCACGAGGAACTGAAATATCTCATCAAGAAAGGCCACCGCACGCTCGTGGTCGGCGACGGCATCAACGACGGCCCGATTCTGGCCACGGCCGACGTGGGCGTGGCGATGGGCCTGTCCGGATCAGACATCGCGACCAACTCCGCAGGCGTGGCGTTGATGAACGATGAACTGAAGTTGATCCCCTTCCTCCTTGAACTGGCGCGCAAGGCCCGCAGCGTCATCGGCCAGAACATCGCGTTTTCGCTGAGCCTGGCCATCATTGGATTGGCCCTGGCGGCGACCGGCCGGATCAACATCTGGATCGCGCCGGTGCTGTACATCGCGGGCTACATCGGCGTGATCGCCAACAGTTTGCGACTCGTGCGCTTCGGCGAAGATTTCACGGAAGCCGAAGAAGCCCGCCGCCGCCTGGAAGCCAGCCGCATCATGAAACCCACGCGCGCAGCAACGCGGCAGGCGACGGCATGACATCGGCCCGGCCGTACAGCATCATTTCGCGGTGAAAACCAAGGACTAAACCCGCAGCGCACAACAACGCTTGCGGTTCGCGCTCTTCTCAATTTCACATGCTCACGCCACCGTCACGCTCTTGTCCAGGTACACATCCTGAATCGCGTTGAGCAGTTTTGCGCCCTCAGCCATCGGGCGCTGAAACGCCTTGCGGCCGGAGATCAGGCCTGTGCCGCCGGCCCGCTTGTTGATGACCGCGGTCTTCACCGCTTCAACAAAATCATTCTCACCGGACGCTCCGCCGCTGTTGATCAGCCCCGCCCGCCCGCAGTAGCAATTCAAAACCTGGTACCGGCACAGGTCAATCGGATGATCCGTCGCCAGTTCGCTGTACATGCGCTTGTCCAGTTTGCCATAGGACGAACCACCCATGTTCAGCGCTTCAAAGCCGCGATTGTTTTCCGGCAGTTTCTGTTTGATGATGTCGGCCTCAATCGTCACGCCCAGGTGATTGGCCTGACCGGTGAGATCAGCGGCGACGTGATAGTCCTTGTCGCCTTTCACCTTGAACGCGCTGTTGCGCAGGTAGCACCACAGGATCGTCGCCATGCCAAGTTGGTGCGCCTCCTGAAACGTCTGCGCGACTTCGACGATCTGCCGGCCGGATTCCTCCGAGCCGAAGTAAATCGTCGCGCCCACCGCCGCCGCGCCCAGGTTCCACGCCTCTTCCACCGTGCCGAACATGATCTGATCGTACTTGTTGGGATAGGTGAGCAACTCGTTGTGGTTCATCTTGACGATGAAGGGAATCTTGTGGGCGTATTTGCGCGAGACCGAGCCGAGCACGCCAAAGGTCGTCGCCACCGCGTTGCAGCCGCCCTCAATGGCGAGCTTGACAATATTTTCACTGTCGAAGTAAATGGGGTTCTTGGCGAACGAAGCGCCGGCAGAATGTTCAATGCCCTGATCGACCGGCAGAATGGAAACGTAGCCCGTCCCCGCAAGCCGGCCGTGATTGTAAATGGCCTGCATGTTTCGCAGCACCTGCGGGTTGCGGTCGCTGATGGACCAGACGCGGTCAATGAAATCCGGCCCGGGCAGATGCAGCAGGCTCTTGTCAACCTTGGCCTTGTACGTCAGCAGATCGGCTGCCTCGCTGCCGAGGTATTCCTCAACGGATGATTTCGCTGCGACAGCGGACGCGGGCTTTGTGGAGGTTCCGGCGCCGGTCATAGTCGGGGGTGTCATGCCAGTATTCTAGCAAGACCCGACTGCGAAGATTCACCGCAGAGATCGCGGAGATCGCGGAGGCGAACTAAAATGGTCGCGCGATGCGTTGCCTGTCGTGCCAATACGATCTTCGCAATCTGACCCCGGCCCCCGGAAGCGATGGCCGGCATCGCTGCCCCGAATGCGGGGTGGCGTTTGATCCGAATGACCCATTGACGTTTGCGCCCCATGCACCGCCGGGTGTGATCGGGTGGCGTGGTGTTGTTGTGATCGCGATTGTCGCTTACATCCTTTCTTATCTCTTCATGCTGCCATTGGGGCAATACCCGCGGCAGACACGCAGCGCTACGTCGCTACAAGTTTGGGGAATTGTCGCAAAATGGTCGTTGTTTCTCTGGCCGATTGCATTTGCGTTCATGCTCGCTGCATGGCTCGTAGTCCGTCGCTGCTATCGCCTTCTGAGTGCAGCAGATGACAGACATTCTCCTGCCAAATCGATCAGCGACCATTCCTGATCGCTGACCGTAACTCGCTTTCGGCTCTCGGCTCTCGGCTGTTACTCTTGCCCAGTGCCTCATGCCTATTGCCTTTCTCTTTCATTACGCCGCGTTCGCCAGCGCGATCGCGCCGGAGATCGTCGTGCCCACCGCTGCTGCGGCTGGCCCTGACTGTTTCCGTGGGTTGAACCAGAACGCGGTGAACCACACCTTTGTCCCCGCAGCAATCGTCGGCGGGAACTCGATCTCCACCGTCGTCAACGACGTGTTGCCTTCAAACTTCCACAGGTCAAGATCGTTCGGCGCCGTCTCGCCAACGTAACTGAACACCGCAGCGCCGCTCACGCCGTCGGGCTTGGCACGCCTGTCCTGATTCCTAAGATCACGCAGGCGAATCGTCACGCGCTGCCCCATCGTCGCTGCGACAGTCAGCACAGGCGGATTCGATGGGATCGGCACAGGCGTCGGCTCGACATCGCGTGGCTTAAGCCCCAAGTCCTCCTTCTGCTCATCTGTCACGCCGGGGGCGGCCTGCACGATCGCCGCCAGTTGCCGCGTCGCTGCGATCACTGCTTTCTTGGCGAGATTCTTGGCAGTGATCTTGGGCTTGGTGCGCGTCTCGGGATTCTGAGCCACACCCAGCGCGGCTTCGAATGCATCAAACACTGTGGTGTAGTCCGTGGCCTGCAAAGCCGTCAAGCCATACGTCGTCGGCGATGCGACGATGTGATTTTTGAAGTTGCGCGTGAATGAAAGCAGCGCATCTTCACGTGATGGAAGAAATGTATCCGGCATATCTTTTTCCTTTCTTGGAAAATGAACATCGCGGACCGACTGCCCGCCCCCACCAGAAATCCTGGCGACCATCACGCGATGATCGGACCTGGGGGCGGGCGGAGCCGCCGCTTCGATGCGGCATCGTCAGGTTTATGACGCGACTTCAGCGGAATTCGCATCATTCGCCGAAGAATGCGCATCGGTCGCCCGCGCACTCGGAATATTCGCCATTGCGCGCGCGAAGTTCACCCGGGAATATGGAGCGTTCGCTGAGGAATGCGCGGCGTTTGCCGAGGAATACGGAGCGTTCACAAAGGCGTGCGCGTTGTTCACCTGGGAATGCGGAGCGTTCACCGAAGCGTGCGGAGCGTACGCCCGCGTGCGCGGATCATTTGCTCTTGCGGAAAATCCATATCGGGGGGAACGCGGTCAATGTGCGCACGGCACTGTTCGATGTGTGCAAGGTGGTGGTGCACGCGTACCGGATACGGGTATTGAGTGTGGAGGTGTTATCGTGTTGCAGCGGCCGTCGCCAATGCTTTCGCCAGATCTATCGCGCAATCTCGAAAGGTGTCGTACTCATCGGGTTTAGTATCCGGCTGTGCTCTTTTGAGGTGCACCCAGAACGCTGACTGGGCCATCGCCCAAGTGAGATCGTTGGGATAACCCTTTATGTGATCGTCAAGAAACTTGATCAAGCGATCGTAGGAGCGAGGATGTTCGTCAGATGCACCCTTGAGTTGCTCGAATCGAACAAGGTAGAGGAAACTCATGACGGGCCCCAAGAGACGCTTTGATCGTACTAGTTCAACCGCTTCAGGCCGGTCACTATATTGACTCGCACAGTAAACTTGCCACTTCTCCATCAGAAACTTGCGCGCCCACTCATCAGCCTCGATTTCCAGAGGAATGACGTCTGCGCCTTTCTTGCCATTGTGCTTCGGATCGAAATGACGTTTCTCCAAGTGACCGATCTCATGCAGCAGGATGTAACCCATCGACATGAACACCAGATGCTCCGCGAGTTTCAAGGAGTCGTCCCCATCACCGCCGGCAAACGGCTTTGCCTCATTTACTGGCCAATCCTGCAACACCTGTTCGCGCTTTTCATTCGTCGCTCGCGACAACCGGTCTTCCCAATCCAGCAGCGTGTGCGCCCTGTGCAATGCACATTGTGATGACACCGGCACGATCGGCCGCGAGTGTGATGCCACATATGCTGCATCGTAAATTGCAAGGTATGCGCGAGTGTGCGCTAACAATGAGTACGATGTCCAACGCGGAATATGAAGCTCCGCGCGGTCACCGAACCGTCCCACCTCAAACGCCATTGATGAACCGTCAGTGTAAACGAATTGGACACGATGCTTTGCGATCATCGCGTCGACCTCGCAGATTCTCTCGGGGCACGTTTCGTGCAACAATTTTTGCATTTCAGATTGTGGATTCGGCCTGTGATTCATGGTTAGTGAGTAGCGTGGCTTGAGCGGGCAGCGGTCGAT
>CAMPIL010000087.1 GCA_946886375.1 uncultured Phycisphaerales bacterium | reverse complement strand
GAGGGCCGCAAGATCGCCGAAGAGGTTGCGGCGGAACTCGGCATGCGAGATGCGGTTGGTGATTGACGGTTCGGAATCACCACGACGTTAAGACTCGCCGCCTCCAGCGCGCTGCCACTGGGCGATGAACGTGGCGCGAGCCGTATCCTTCACCATCCCCTTCATCTGCGTTCATCTGCGGTTGCATTCTCGGCTTGCCCGGGGCGCGGTGGCGGGCGGGGCAAAAACAACGCCGCTGCCGGATAAATCCGACAGCGGCGGTTGATTGCGATTTCAGGCCAGAAGCCTGACTTCAGCAGATTCAGGCGCGACGACGGCGACCGCCGACGAGGCCTGCCAGACCCAGAAGCGCCAGAGCGCCGGGGGCCGGGACTGAGTTGAACGTGCCGACCACGACAGCGTCGGTCGGTCCAAGGACGTTCATGCCGATGGTGCCGCGGACCTGATTGCCAGCGGTAACCTGCAGCTGAAGGATGAGGACGCGGAGCGGTCCGCCAGCCCATGCAGCCGACGCGTAGGGAGCGTCAGGAGTGGTGGTCAGAGCAGCGGTGTCAGCAGCCGCGGTCACGTTGTTGCCGGTAAAGGTCGGCATACCGACGGCAACCAGAGGATACAGGGTCGAATTCGGGTTTTGATCCTGAGTCGTCAAGTTGATCGTGTAGAACGAACGGAACGCAGCGTTCGGACTGTTGTCGATTTCAGACTGGAACGGAGGCAAGCCCGGCGCGCCAGAAAAGAACTGACCGCTGTTCGCCTCGTTGCCGACGGTGCCGGCATAGGTCTGAATGGTCATGTTCGTGTTGATGGCGCCGATCGACGAGATGCCGTTGGCGGCGTCGTTGAAGGTGGCGTAGACGCGCCACACGGTGCGTCCGGAGGGGCCGACCTGGCTCTCATAGGAGAAGCCGGTGAAGGCTGCTTGAGCAGTGGTGCTCATGATTAGCGCGCCGCCGAGGCCCGCCAAGGCTGACAGAGTTTTCACTTTCATTTTGTGACCTTTCTTCTTGAGTCTCTAGAGGACTACAGATAACGATTACTGCTTCACTCGATGCAGCGCTCGCCACCCCTTACTTCCAACGTGGAAGATACTGCAACTGGCTGAGGAGTCAAGACGCAAATTGTGCAGAAACGATTTTTTTAAGATGGGTAACCTGACGCCGGACAAGGACTTGGGACGCGGCACTGGGTGAGCCGACGCGTGCCCGCCGCCTATCCGCAGCAACGGGCGATGGGGTTGCGTTCAGGAGAGTCGAAACGGGGATTTGAGGATGAGGCAAGGCTGGCTATCGCGGGGGTGCGGAAAAGTGGACTCTGAGGACAAAAACGCGGTTCTTGGGTGAAAAACCCCGGTTTCTGCGCGGCTGGCGGCCGCACGCCCGCCTTTTAACTCTCGCGCTTCAAGCCTCCGCGCCCGCGCTTTGATTGCCTGGATTCGCGCTTCGAGTTCCGATTCTCAAGAATCAATCCCCAAAGCCGAAGGCGCAAGGCACAGCCGTCGCGATTCCAATTCTGTTCTATCCATTTCAACGCCGCAGCCTCAGGCTTCAAGCCGGGAGGTTCAGCCCCAAATCCCCATGCAGCACAAGCGGCGCGGCTTGAGTGACCCGCAGCGGCACGAGCCGGCCGAGCAGGTCATCAGCGCGATCAGCGGGCGCATCGAAGACCGCGATCAGATCGCCTTCGGTCCGCCCGGACATCTGCACCGTGGGCGAGGCGATCTGGTTCATCGCGGATGGGGGTTTGGCGCTGATCGTCAGCGCGGTTTGCGGGCTGGCATGCGAGGGCGCAAACGTGGATGGCGAGGTGATTGAGATCGGGCTGCGCGAACTGGCGGATGGCGAGATCGCAGCGTTCTTTTGCGAGCGCCGGGTGATCTGCTCGACGAAGACGTTCACCGTTTTGCCTATGAACTCCGCGTGAACTTGGGCGCTGATTTCGCCTTGCAGCGCGAGCAGTTGATTGTTGCGGCGGCGCTTGACGGGTTCGGGCACATCGTCTTCAAAGCGCGTGATCGCAGTGGTTCCCGGGCGCGGCGAATACTTGAAGATGAAACTGTTCTTGTAGCGCACACGGCGAAGCAGATCGCAGGTGAGTTGGAAATCGTCTTCAGTCTCGGTGGGAAATCCCACGATGAAATCGCCTGCGATGCACACGCCGGGCAGATAGGCGCGGGCGCGGTCGATGAACTCGACGTATTGCTCGGCGGTGTAGCCTCGGTTCATCAACTTGAGAATGCGATTGGAGCCCGACTGGGCCGGCACGTGCAGGTACTTGCAGATGCGGGGCGAATCGGCGACGACCTGGAGGATGTCATCGCCGAAATCACGCGGAAAACTGGTCACAAACCGCAATCGCTGAACGGCGGGGACTTCATCGTGAATGCGCTTGAGCAGGTCGGCGAAGGTGGTGACGCGAGACGATTTTCGATTCTGGATTTCCGATTTCGGATTGATGCTGCCGGCGATCGCTTGCGCCTTGGCATCCGATCTGGCAAACGCGCTGGCGCCCGGGCCGACCTGCGGCAGTTCGATTCCGCCTGCGCTGATGGCCGTGCCGTGGGTGTAGATGTAGTGATTCACCGTCTGCCCGAGGAGGGTGATTTCGATGACGCCCTGGTCGGCGAGTTTTTTGCATTCATCGACGATGGAATCGGGCGGGCGGTGGACTTCGGCTCCGCGGGTGTAGGGGACGACGCAGTAGGTGCAGAACTTGTTGCAGCCGCGCGTGATGCGGACATACGCGCTGCGCCCCCCGCTGCCGGTGGATGAAAGATCGGGATCGAACGCGCGGGAAAGATCGAGCAGTTCGAGATTGTCGTTGACGGCTTCCAGGGTGGAAGCGCGGCGAGAGTTGCTGCCCTGAAGCGCGATGCGGTCGGCGAGTTGCACCGCTTCGGTTTTGCAGGCGTTGTCGATGAGCATGGGCAGTTTGTCGAGTTCACCGGGCCCGCACATGAGGTCCACCTGCGGGAAGCGGCGGATCATGTCGGCCCCATCGCGTTCGGCCATGCAGCCGATCACGCCGAGGATGAACTGCCCGCCCTCTTTTTTACGCAGCCCCATGATGCCGACACGGCTCCAGACCTTGTTTTCGGCCTGTTCGCGGACGGAGCAGGTGTTGTAGAGGACCACGTCGGCGGTGTCGGAATCGCCGGTGAACCGATAACCCAGGGCCTTGAGGTGGCCCCGAACCAATTCGCTGTCCAGTTCATTCATCTGGCAGCCGAAGGTTTCCAGGTAGATGGTTTTTGGCCGTTTTTCAGCGATTTCGGATGTATTTGCTTCAATCGTCATCTGCCGAGCAACATCGTAGCACGGCAGGGCGTAATGAAACGGTGCAGCAATTTGCTGGCGGCCTCGGCGTCAAATCGTCGATAAGCCTAGGCTAGACTGTTCGAGAGACCCCAGATTCCCCAAGTTGACGGTCCGGGTCAGTGGCGTTCTAATGTTCGCCACGCCCTGCACCCGGCACGCCACGACTGCGGAGCACTAGGATGGATGGCCATTTGAATCGTACGGAAAACCGAATCTCCACGTGGGCGGCTGGAGTTGCGTTGGTGATTCTCACCCTTGCGGTGAGCGGTTGCGCCCAATCGGTGTCCACCCAGTGGGCGCAAACCTCGCCGTTGATCCGCGGCGAAGGCGTGAGCACCCCGGTGAACCTGGGCGTTCGCGGCAACTGAGCGCAGCACGCTTTTGAAAAATATTCACAGATAACGCAGATGACGCCGGTGGTGGATTGTGTCGGTGCGCTGATTGCGTGATGTCTGGGTGAGTGGCGATCGTCGTGGTGTTGCGGTTTGGGCATGCGCGAATTTTGCGCGTGCGATCACGCCAGCGGATTCTGCACAATTCAAGTTTTCGCGGCCGATATTCCTGCATGCTGCGCGCCGGCCACGGCCTGATCCTTATCGTCATCACGCTATTGACCATTGGCGTGGTCATGGTGACCTCGGCGGGTTTGATGGTGGGAACCGACAAGGGCGTGCTGCTGCAGGACGTCTTGCTTGGCCGCACCACGCAACTGGCGTTCGCGGCGTTTGTGTTCATGCTGATTGGCGTGTGCGTGCCGGTGGAGAAAATCTTCTGCCGCCCGCTCGGCGTGCGTTCGCCGATTCCGTGGCTGCTGCTGGCGATCATCGGGCTGCTTTTGGTCGTTCACGTTCCGGGCATTGGGCGCGAGATGAACGGAGCGCGGCGGTGGATTCACCTTGGGTTCATCGGCTTTCAGCCCAGCGAAGTGGCCAAGTGGGGCATGGTGATCGCCCTGGCGTGGTACGCCAGCCGCCGGGCCGCGGTGATGTCGGATTTCATCAGCGGGTTTGCGCTGCCGATCGTCTGCGTGCTGGCGATCTGCGCGCTGATCGCCAGCGAAGACCTTGGCACGGCGGTGCTCATCGGCATGGTGAGCGTGTGCATGCTGATTGCGGCGGGCTCGAAATGGTGGCATGCGGCGATGTGGGCGCCCATCGGCGCGCTGGGCATCGTCGTCGCGGTCCTCACCAGCGAGTATCGCCTCAATCGCGTCAAGGCGTTTGTTGATCCATATCAGGATCCGCAGGGCATCGGTTATCACATGCTGCAATCCATGGGCGCGATCAGCGGCGGCGGTCTGGCGGGGCGCGGGTTGGGCAACAGCATTCAGAAATTCGGCTACCTGCCCGAAGACACCACTGACTTCATCTTCGCAATCATCTGCGAGGAAATGGGCGTGGTGGGCGCGGCGATTGTGATCTGCCTGTATGCGTGCCTGCTCATCTGCGGTTTCTCGATCGTGAAGCGCGTCGATCATCCGTTCAAAAGATTGCTCGGCATGGGCGTGCTGCTGACGGTGGGATTGCAGGCGCTGATCAATATCGCGGTGGTCACCGGGTCGATTCCCACCAAGGGGATCGCGCTGCCGCTGCTGTCATCGGGCGGAACGGGCTGGGTGCTTACGGCGTTCTGCATCGGACTGCTCGTGTCGATGGACCGCGAACGCGCCAAGGCGGAAGCGGCTGAATCATCGGAATCTGAAGCGATCAACGCCGACCTGGTTCTAGACCACGGATGATTGGGGTTCCCTCTCTCTCGAAACCACTCACCGTGATCTTCGCCGGCGGCGGGTCGGGCGGGCACATCAGTCCGGGCCTGGCGATCGCTGAGCGATTGGGTGAAATCGCACCGCGCATCACGCCGCTGTTTGTCTGCTCCACGCGCATGATTGATGCGACGATGCTGGGCGATGCGGGCGCGGAATATGTGCCTGTTCCCGCCACGCCGCCTTCGGTGCGGCCGGCGGCGGCGCTTCGCTTCTTCATCAATTTTCGCAGGAGCAAGCGGATGATTCAGCGGCTGATCCGCGAGCGCAACGTCATTCGCGTGGTGACCTTGGGCGGATTTGTCGCAGCGCCAGCGGTGAGCGCAGCCAATTCGCTGGGCGTGGCGGTCATGCTGGTGAATCTCGACGCCCCGCCGGGCAAGGCCAACCGGTGGATGGCCAGGCGCAGCGATGCTGTGATTTCCGCGATTGAGGTGCCGACGATGCCCGGGTTTGCGTCGAAGGTGGTCGGCATGCCGATTCGCCGCCGCGCCGTTGCGCAACACGATCAGCGCACCTGCCGCGCGCGGCTGGGCCTGGACGCCGATGCGCCCACGCTGCTGGTCACCGGCGCATCGCAGGGCGCAACCAGCGTCAACGCGTTTCTCGCCGCGCTCGCCGCAACGCATCCGGAAATGTTCCGGGGCTGGCAGGTGTATCACCTGGCGGGCCACGGCGCGGATGAGCCGCTGCGCAAGGCGTACGCCGCGGCGGGCATGAATGCGAAGGTGGAGCCGTTTCTCAACGAGATGGGACTGGCGTGGGGCGCGGCCGACCTCGCCATCAGCCGCGCGGGCGCGAACTCCGTCGCCGAGGCCGCCGCCAACTCCGTGCCCACGCTGTTTCTGCCCTATCCATATCACAAGGACATGCACCAGAAGCACAATGCGCAGCCGCTGGTGGACTTGGGCGGCGCGGTGATGGCGATCGACATGATCGATGCGCCGGAGAACGTCAGAACCATTTCGCCGCTGTTGCGCGAGTTGATGATGGATGCGGGGCGAAGATCATCAATGCGCGACAAACTGAAGGCCAACCCGCTGCCTGACGCGGCGGCGATGATCGCGAAGTTGCTGGTAAGCGATGGCGGCGAGTAATTCGGCGAGCCTCCACACACGCGCGAAAGAGATCATCGCAAACTTCTCGACACAATCGGCCCTCCCCATACTAAGCCTTGACCACCGCGAGCAGGTCGCTTACGTTGATTATTGTAGCATCGCCGGTCACATCCGCCATGCAATCGCTCGTGCCCTATTTGCTGATCAGGCCGATGAGATCGTTCACGTTCACTCGTCCGTCCGGAACGTTCACTTCCGAATCGGTGATATCGCCGGGGCAGGGGTCGGCGGGCACGAGGATCATCTTCGTCTCCTTCTGCTTCTCAGGCCGGCGATGAGGAACAGTCCAATCGCGCCGGGGGAAGGAACGCCCCAGTGCAGGTCGTCAACAAAGATGTGAGTGCCATCAATGGCAGGTTTGGTGATGATGACCTCGTCAAAGGCAATCGTTGAGGTCACGCCGACAAAGCTGCCGATCCCTCCGACCGGATTGTAAGCACCGGTCCCAACCGAGTTCCCTTGATGGTACAACTTGAAGAAAGCATTACCCGCATGGTGAACTGCAATCCACGATTGCGGCTGATCGAAATATAAATGTAGTCCAGACGGCCCGTGAAGCCCCCACCCGTCTAGGAACCCAACACTCGCGAAGATGAACGACGGTCCAGTGAAGGTTACTCCCAGAGATGTGTATTGATTGCTGATTGGAATTCCATCTGCAAATCCCGTGAAATCGATCGTAGAGTAGTCTCCCACCATCGACTGCCATTGCGAGTAGTTGAAAGTCGTTGTCACTTCGGCGCGGACAGGTGCGAGCAGCGAACAGATAGTGATCAGCCATACGATTGCGAGACGTAGCATTGCGGAAAATCCTCCGGATGTGAGCCAACGGCGACCCACCGCTCACGTGAGCGGTGGGTCGCCGTTTCAAGGATCAATTCTGGAACGGATTGCGGCCCGAGCAAGACGGACAGGAGACGCAGCCGGAAAGCAACCGCTGCATCCAACAGTTGTAAAGTTCTTTCTCCATTTGCGTGCCGTTGATGGCAACATCGAGGTATTCATTCCAGTCGCCCTGCGTCAGGCCAGCGTCGGTGAGTTCCTGTGAGAGCGTTTTGACGCTCGGTTGGGCCGGGAAGCACGCGCAGGCGCCCCAAGCGTTGATCACAGCCAGCAGGTCATTGACGTTGACCGCGCTGTCACCAGAGATGTCAGCCACGCAATCACTCGTGCTCCATTTGCTAATGACGCCAATCAAGTCATTGACGTTAACCTTTCCGTCAGGGTAGGTAACTTCCGATCCCGTGATGTCTCCAAGGCAAGCGTTGGCAGGAATGAGGACGAACGCGCGAGGGCTACCGTCGGTCAATGTGCCAATGCCGGCGATCCAGCCGCAGGTGTTGATGTCAAACGCATGCTTGAGATTCGCCCACTCTGCACCACCGCATAACGAGACCTCGTTGAGGTTTATCGCTTCCCAGACGTTGTTGACGCGTCGCCAGAGTGTTGCGGCATCTGCACTTTCGCTTCGACCAACGACTTGGATCGTACCATCACTGAATGGATCGGCGATCGCGTTCGCCTGCATCGCGTCAGCGAGCGGCAGTCCATTCACGGTCAAATACGGTAGGGCCACCGGCTCCGCCGTCGCATCCTCCCAAAACAAGGCGCGCTGGCGGCACGGCAGCGTCAGGTCGTTGGGATCGTCCCCGACCCCGACAATCATCTCCGGATCGGCGTTGTTCACGCCAGTCGGTCTCGCGATCGCCTCAACGGGCGGCGTGCCCAGTGACTTCAGATTGGTCGCGGTGCTTGCACCGGAACTCCAGGTCCCGGCGCGGAAATCGTCTTGTTCTTCGCCGCACTCTGAAGTGCCGCCTTGAACTGCACTCACGCCGACAGCAAACCCGGCGTCTGAAATGGAATTGGATTGTCCAAAGTCATGCGCTGACAGCACCGGCTCGAGAATCTCGGCAATTGGATACGGGTCCGGAGCTGGGTAAATGTACTCCTGGCGGAATCCTCGCGTGATGAAGGGATTTATGGTCACCCATCCGTTGCCGATGACGATAGGAGGCGTGGCGTCGTTGATGTCATACGCCTCTTCCTTGTGCATGTCGTCGCCTGTGAACGTGGGAAGAAAGTCGTTTGTTCCGGTCGTGAGATTCCACGCGTAGGCGGACGTGCCAAACGAGGTGAACACTCTGCCAACTACGATGCCGTTCACGTTGATCTCGCGCGGAACGGCCTGTGAACGGTCGGGGGCAAGCGGTAATTCGTGCGTGCCCGGCGACATGCCTGGGGCACTCCCGTAGTTGGGGTTTCGCGCTGGAAGCCAGACAAAGGGATGGTACGTGGCGTTTTCTTCGTTGACGGTACTGACCACCTCGCCGCGATTGTTGATTCCCATGTATGGCTCAGGAAGGTCATCAACTTCCACGCCATCCGGCGGATCGATCACAATGATCCGATACCGTGGCGGGTCGGCGCTGGCGAGAGTTGCCAAATTCATGACCGCGCCAACCGCTAACGCCAACAGCAGCGCGAGGCTGCAAATGTGTGTGTGTGTGTGTCATGACGGCGGGTTCCTCCATGTTGATGCGGCCCTGGGTTACAGGGCATGGGAATGCAGGCTGCGAAATGCCTCTGCACCATCAAGATACACCATGTGGACCGGTGCGCTGCGCACAGGTGAGAAAGAAATATGAAATTTTTCCCGCGCGTTCACAGGTGTTTTTCACTTGTTACAACCCTGGTTTGCCCACATTACGGCGTTTTCGATCGATCAGCGATTTTTATTTTGCGCTAATGAGCCTAGAACCTATCCCAAAACCGCTCAACTCAATTCACCGCAGAGACGCAGAGAGCACAGAGACAGCCCATTCAAGGGGTTTCTTCTCCGCGTCCTCTGCGCCTCTGCGGTGAATCTTGGGTTTCGGGATAGCCTCTAACAAAATTGGAATCTCGGTGGCAGGGCATCTGGCCTGTGCGAGGATCAGAACGGGCGAGACGCCCGTTCCACCATTTTGTGAGAGGCGCTAATTCGGATCAGGCTTCATCGTGGCAGCCGTACACGTCATCGCGCCGGCCCTCGCGCTCCCGCGCCGCAATCAAAAGGATCGCCATGAGCGGCAAGGCCCACGCCTGCATCGGGATCACAAGCGAATCCCACCACCACGCATCCAGAAGCCACGAGGGCAGCGCGACTTTCTGCTCGATCATCTTCAATGCGGTGGCGGCGTTGAGAAAATACGGAATCAGCAGCGCGAGCAGACCCCACGCGATCGGATCAGTCCGCCGCACACCCAGCGCGCGAATCGCCCACGCCAGGGGCAACAGCAGCAGCACGCCATCGTAAAAGCGGTGATACACGATCATCAGGCACAACACCGCGATCATGCTCAGCGGCAACAACAGATCGCCGCCCCCCCACTTTTTTGGCGACGAACAGCGCAATTGATCCGACGCATCGCGATTCACGCGCAGGAAATCGAGAACCCACCTTCGGAAGAACACCAGCGCGAACCCGCCGACAATCGCCAGCACCATCGCCTTCACCACCGCGCGATTCTCGATGAAACAGTGCAGCGGATAGTGCAGGTTGAGCAACTGGTGGCGGACCGGGTTGACCGGCGTCGGATCGCCGACGTTGCCCTGCGTAAACCGGCCGAGGTTGGCCTGCCAGGAATCCCACCACGCCACGCCGCGGAAGGTGATGGGGGCGATTGAAATGGCGATCATCACAATTGCAACGAGAATTGCTGCGATCACGACAAGCCAGCGACGGCGCAGCACATCGAACGCAAGAAACGGCACGCCGATCTGCGGCTTGATCAGACACGCAAGACTGAGCAGGCCGCCGCCGAGCGAATCTGCCGGCGACGATCGAAACGCCGATGAAGGTTCCGCTGTTCTTCGTTCGCGCAGCACGTACCCCAATCCCATCAGGGCCATCACAAACAATGGCGTCTGTCCCACGCGAATGGTGGTATGCACCGGCATGAACAGCAGCGCGGCTGCTGTGAACGCGCACCAGCGGTTGCGGCCGAAGCAGAATCCCGCCAGGCGCGCAGTGGTCAGGACAACGATGGCAAGAAACATCACGTTGGTGATGACCCACGCGTGCTGCGCTGCTGACCAGGGCAATGCCGCAAGCGGCGCGAACATCGCAAGCGTGGTGAGCGGGTAGATCAGCGCGCCGTCTTCACGCGTGGATGGACGTTGCTCAAACGGTCCGCCAGCCTCGGCCCAGACTCGATCGATGTCGGCTGCGTCATATGGATTGGCCCCGTACAGAAGCGCACGGGCCGGCCCATAGACCAGCACAAAGTCGGCCCCGCGGTTCCACGCGTACACCGGCCCTCGGACGGCGAACACCCCCGCCGCCATCAGCACCGCCGCCGCAAGCGCAAGCCGTGTGGCAATGCGGCGCGGCGACAAGGCTTTGTGGGAGGAAATATCCATGTGGCGGCTCTCGATCAGTCACTACGATATCGGGGATCGGAATGATCGGGCTTCCCCAGTTTCAACCGCGCTCGCCGCGTCCGGCTGAGATGATGATTTCCCAAGATTCAGTTTCATCCTGCCCGCGGGTCGAAGTACACTAACGTCGTCGCTTTCCGATTCTGACGGATTTGCCCATGGCACCAGCGCAATGGACTCGCGTGATCGTGTTGACGCCGCCGCAACCCGGCGGCGGGCCCGATGCCGCGCTCAAGGCCGAATTCGCCCAGCGCGACTGGTACGCGGTGGAGCACAGCGACCCGTGCATGGCGATGGCGGAACTTTGCCTGCGTGAAAAATCCCAGGCGGCCCGCGCCGCATGGGGCCTGCAGCGCATGGAGCAGATCGCGCTGGTGGTCCTTCAACCCGACGCCTGGCGGCAACATGCCGGCATGCTGGATGATCTGACCGACGCGGTGAAAGCGTTTGTTCCCAGCGCATCAATCTGGATCGCCGATGACCATGATCTCAAGCCCATTCACCGCGGGCTGTTCAATCACTC
>CAMPIL010000086.1 GCA_946886375.1 uncultured Phycisphaerales bacterium | reverse complement strand
GTGCGGAGGCGATGGCGTGATGTGCCTCTTTGATGATCGGCGTGCCGCCGCCCAAGGCGATGACTTGGTTCTTGCCGCGAAGGACCAAGCCAAGCGTTGCTCGCTCAGCGTCACGCCAAGCCTGCTCGCCCAAATCATCCCACGCCTGCTGCACGGACGGCTTGCCGAGCGCGTCCAGCGTTCGCGAATCCAGATCGACAAACGCCACGTTCAGCCGCTGCGCAAGCAGCCGACCGACGGTCGTCTTTCCGCATGCACGAGGTCCCATCAGCAGAACATTCACGGAAGTTTCGCCTTGATGTTGGTGATTCGATTCACGAGGACGAAATATTCATCGGCTTGATGAGTCCGCAAGCGATCAGGTGCGCTCCCTACAGCATCACCTAGATTGTCGAAGTTTGCCAGATTGAACACGTCGAGCGCGATGCGCAAGCGCGAAAAAGATTCATTGCGATTCTGAAAAATTGGTTGTTGGCAAGCGGGCCTTGGGGTGCGAAGATACCCTTGACCATGGAGGCACGACTTCGAACACTCTCGACTCCAGCCCTTCGGTCAAACGACTTGGCATGGCGCGAAGTGGTGTTCAGCGTGGAAGAAGCGCGTCGAGCCCTGCCGTACGTGGCGCGTGTCGTACGCGATGCGGCAATCGCATACCAGCAAGTGCAAGACTGTCGCGATGCGCTGCGCGATCACGTTGGCGCCCAGGCGCGGGCGCAGTTGACCGAACGTCGCGATGCCGCGCTGCGCACGCTCAACGCCGCCATTGATGAATGCAACGCCGTGGGCGCTGACCTCCGTGACATTTCGCAGGGCATGGTCCGATTTGGAGCGCAGATCGACGGCCGGGAAGTCAGCCTGATCTGGCACATGCACGAACCGATCGAATGTGCGTGGCAGAGCCTCTGCGACCCCGGCGTGTAACGATCAATTCAGGCAGCCATGTGCTGCTGGGGTCCGCTAAGGAAATTCGTCAAGCGGCGATGATCGCGCGGCGAGTGGAACTGCGTGAACCGCAGCGCCATGCGCCGCGGCCCGGGGTCATCATGCTCATCGTTCACCCACGCTACGTCAGCGTCGGCGAGAATGTCGTCGCCGGCGCCTGGAAGATCCAGGTGCAGTGTCACGGACTGCCCGACCTCCAGCGGCTCATCCAGTTCAATCCGGATTCCTGATTCGCTGATGTCGTACGCGTGACCCAGCATGCTGTGCCTGATCGTGAACTTCGGCTCGACGATGACGCTGGTGTACATGTGGTTCAGTCGCATGCGCTCGTGCTCACGCCGATTCAAGCGGTTGCTGGTCTTCATTGCGTTGCCTCCAAGGCGCACATCGCGCCGGCCGGACAATGCCCGACCACAAGACCTATCGGCCATTGCTTTGTGAGGCTTGAGAGTTATCGAATTCGCTGCCACGTCAATGGATCGGCGAAGTCGCACCCACCTCAGAACAGGTCGATCAAGAAACGACCCCCTGCTTCATTCGGCTTGTTTCGCGGTCACCGCGCTGCGCCCGAGCAGTTGAATGTTGACGCCCTCGATGCACACTCCCATGCACCGCTCGATCTCCGTCAGCACTTCGCGTGGCAGTTTCTTGAGCAGGCGCTGGCCAAGTTCGGGCGGCACATCGCGGATTTCCGAAGTTTCGCGGCAGCGGAAATGCAGGTGCTCCATGATGTCGGCGTCATACCGGGAACAGCCATGAGTGGTCGGCAGGCGTCGCGCAAGTCCTGCACTGCAAAGGGCTTCCAGCGTGTTGTACACCGTGGCCCGGCTCAGCCGGCTGGTGAGCGGGCGAACGGCGCGGTACAAGTCCTCGGCGGTAGGATGGTCCATCGACTGCCGCAGCGCTTCGTAAAGCGCCACGCGCTGTTTGGTGCAGCGGAGTCCGTGTTTCTCGAAGAGTTCGCGTGTTTTCATCCGGTTCCAGAGACTTCAACGGCTTCGCACGGGGTGCATGAAAGGATTATTCCCCTGTTCCGGCATGCTGACCACCAAGAACCGTGTTCCACCCAATGTCGCTGACCATCCTGCGCAACCCTGAGCAATCGCCTCTGGAGCCGCTTTTAGGCAAAACTGTCGCCGTCATCGGCTTCGGCAACCAAGGGCACGCCCACGCCCTCAACTTGAGAGAATCCGGTGTCAACGTGTTGGTAGGCTCTCGCCCGGACTCCCCTGGCAGCAGCCGCGCACGTGAGAGCGACTTTTCTGCGGTTTCGATCCAAGACGCATCAGGGCGAGCCGACCTGGCCATTCTCGCGTTGCCCGACGAAGTGCAGCCGCAGGTGTACGAGCAATTGGTTGCGCCCAACCTCAAGCCAGGCGCGACGCTTGGATTTCTTCATGGGTTCAACATCCGCTTTGGATTCATCAAGCCGCGGCCGGACATTGGCGTCATCATGGTCGCCCCCAAGGGACCCGGTCGCACGCTGCGCGAGCGATTTGTTGCCGGTCAAGGCATTCCGTGTCTCTTCGCGCTGCACCAGGACTCGCCCCAGCGCGATGCCCAGGCGATCGGGCTGGCATGGGCCAACGGCATCGGTTGTGCGCGGGCGGGCGTGATCTTCACCACGTTCAAGGATGAAACCGACACCGATCTCTTTGGCGAGCAGACGGTGCTCTGCGGCGGAATGACCGAATTGGTCATCGCCGCGTTCGAGACGCTCGTCAACGCAGGGTATCCGCCTGAACTGGCCTACCTGGAGTGCTGTCACGAGGTCAAACAGATCGCGGACCTTGTGTATGCGCGCGGCCTTGCAGGCATGATGCAGGCGATCAGCAACACGGCGGAATTCGGCGCATACCAGGCAGGGCCGATGGTGATTGATGATCACACGCGACAGCGCATGCGAGAGGTGCTCAATCGCATTCAAAACGGTGCGTTCGCCAATGACCTTCGCGCCGATCATGCACGCGGGTTTGCGTGGTTCAACGCCCAGCGGGAGAAACTTCGCGATCATCCGATTGAAGCCGCAGGCAAGTCCATTCGCGCGTTGATGCCGTGGCTCGCTGAACAAGACCACGGCAAATCCGTATGATGTCCGGCCCGCCGCGCCGATCCGCATGAATCCCCTGCACGCAGCCATTCTTGGTTTGGTCGAGGGCATCACCGAATACCTGCCGGTGAGTTCAACCGGGCACCTGATCATCGCATCGGCGCTGCTGATGCCGCACCAGGACGGCGATTTAAAACGGAATCTCGACGCCTTTGAAATCGCAATTCAAGGCGGAGCGATTCTCGCGGTGCTTGGCCTGTATTGGAACCGCGTCGCGCAAATGCTTCGCGGGTTGATCGGCCGCGATCCCGCAGGCTTTCGCTTGGCGCGAAACATCATCGCGGCGTTTCTTCCCGCTGCAATCCTCGGCGTGCTGCTGAAAGATGTAATTCACGAACACTTGTTTTACCCCGGACCGGTGATGGCAGCGCTGGCGGTCGGCGGAATGGTCATGATCGGAATCGGACCGTGGCAGAAGAAGTTCCTGCAATCAGGAGAGGGCGAAGTTACGGGATTTGTCGACATCGATCATCTCACCCTTCGCGCAGCGATCGTCATCGGATTGCTCCAATGCGTGGCCATGTGGCCCGGCACCAGCCGTTCCATGGTCACGATCGTCGGCGGGATGGTCGTGGGAATGAGACCGAAGCACGCGGCGGAATTCAGTTTCCTGCTCGGGTTGCCCACGCTGGGCGGGGCGTGCGCCTACAGCGCGTACAAGAACTTCACCGGCAACGGACCCAACATGATCGATGCGCTGGGCCTCAATGCGATGGTGATCGGGTTCGCCGTCGCCACGGTCTCCGCCGCGATTGCTGTCAAGTGGCTGGTCGCATTTCTCAGCCGCCACAATCTCGCGGTGTTCGGCTGGTACCGGTTGGGACTGTGTGCGATATTGGCAGTTCTGGTCTGGCGCGGCTTCCTCACGATCGCGCCGGAGCACGCGGCGACCGGCTCCGCAATCCCCGCCGCGCCTGAATGAGTCGAGTCACAATCGCTTTTCGGCCAGAGCCTGCTCGGCAAGATCGCTATAACTCTTGCTGATCGGTTCGCCAAGGAGCGGTTGGAACGTTTCGCGCAATTCCTTCACGGCGCGATGACACATCTTGACGTCGAAGCGGCGTGACACCAGGGCCTCGAATTCGATGAACGTGCCGAGCAATTCCACTTCGTCAAGGTGAATCCGCACGTCGCCGAGCATCCATAATTCGCGCTTCTTGTTGACTGTGAGCCAGGGCTTGAGGCTCTGAGTTCCCCAGCGGCGACGCGCCTGCTCGGCGTTGAGAATGGTGTAATTGCTCATGCGCGGCGAAACGCGATCGGGGCGGTGATAGAAAATCCATTCCACCGGTTCGCGCGGCGCTTCGCGCATCTTCAACCGGCCATCAGGCAGTTTGTAATAGGTGTCGGTCTGCTGCAGAACGCCAATGCGCTCCGCGCCCAGCAGCCGGCACTGCTTGCGCGCCGCGGCTATGTTGCGAAGTTCTGCTTTGAACTCGATGTTCTGCATGAGGACCCGGCGCCGCAAGTCGGGCCGGACTTCATTGATCGGCAGATTTCAACGGCGGATCAAGCACCAGCGGGCGCTGGCGGCGCATGGTGGCGGCGTCCTGAATGGGCAGCCCGGCCGCCAGCCGTGCCAGTTGCAACTCCACCGCCAGACGATCCGGCATCGGATAACTGGCGACGCTGCGCGATTTGCTGACCTGCTCAATCCGCCACGGTTCCGCCGGGTTCAGCGACGCTCGCCCGGCGTAATAAAGGGAATCATCCGCGACCACGGGTCCTGAAACTTCCGCCCAACTGTGGGAATCCAAAGGCGAAATCTCGCCCTTTTCGTCTTCGATCATCATGCGCCAGCGAACCTCGCCGGACTTCCTTCCCCCCACGGCGAGTTCCCAGAACCACCGTTCGCCGGCAAAGAGCACACCGTCAAACCGGGCGGTCTCTGGCCGGGGAAAAAGCGTGCCGCCCAAAGCCCAGGCCAGAAGCGCGGCCATAACGACGAACACCGCCGCCTTGACCAGGAGACTTCGTAGTCCCAGCGCGAACTGTCCCATAAGTGCTGGGATTGTAGTCGCAGCGGCCAATCGCGCGCATCAATCGCCCAAGGCCTTGACCAACTTCACTTCGTCCCACACTTCCACGCCCAACTGGCGCGCTTTGTCCAGCTTGGAGCCTGCTGCTTCCCCCGCGATGACGATGTCGGTGTTCTTGGACACCGAGCCTGTGACGTTCGCGCCCAGTGATTGCAGCCGCTCGCTCAGTTCCGGCCGCGTGAAGCGTTCCAGCGTGCCGGTCAGCACCACGGTCTTCCCCGCAAACGGCGAGCCGGCGGCGGCCTTGGCCGATGCCGCGGCGAACAGCGGGCTGGTCAAATCGATCCCGACCTTTTCCAGGCGTGCAAACGTTTCGCGTCCCTGTTTGGAATGCAGGTAATCGTGCAGCACCGGCGCGGTCACTTCGCCAAAATCCGGCAGTTCCATGAGTTCTTCCAGCGAGGCGTGCAGCAATGACTTCGCATCGGGAAAGTGCGTGGCGATGGTTCGCGCCGCCGAGGTGCCGATGTGGCGGATGCCCAGGCCCGCCACCACGCGTGCCAAACCGCGCGATTTGGATTCTTCAATTGCCGCGACCAGATTGTCCGCCGATTTTTCTCCCATGCGTTCCAGGCCGAGCAGTTGCTCGCGCGTGAGCGTGTACACATCCGCAAAGTGTTTGACCAGGCCAGCATCAACGAGTTGATTGACAAGTTTTTCGCCCATGCCGTCGATATCCATTTGTCCGCGTCCCACAAACCACTGCAATTTCTCGCGGAACTGGGCCGGGCATTCCGGATTGACGCAAAAAAGTTTTGGGCCCTCCTTTTCAACCGGCCCGCCGCAATCCGGGCAGCGCGTGGGCGGCTCGATCGGCTTGCTGCCGCGGGGCCGCTTGTCAGTAATCACGCGCACCACCTGCGGAATGATTTCGCCGGCCTTCTCGATCACGACCGTGTCGCGCACGCGAATGTCCTTGCGGTGAATTTCCTCGATGTTGTGCAGCGTGGCGTGCGTGATGGTGGTGCCCGCCAGGAAAATCGGCGACATCGTGGCGCGTGGCGTCAGCGTGCCGTTCTTGCCCACCTGCCAGTCCACGGCTTCCAGCACAGTCACGCCCTGTTCGGCTGGATACTTGTACGCAATGCACCAGCGCGGCGCCTTGGAGGTTGAACCAAGCCGCTGCTGGTAGTCGAAGCGATCAACCCGCACGACGATGCCGTCTACGCCGTACGGCAGCTTGGCGCGCTCAGTGGCGAACCACTCGACTTGTTTGACGATTTCATCAACCGAGTCGCAGCGCTGCGTCAAAGGATTGACGGGCAGGCCAAGTCGCTTGATGGCTTGGAGGAAGTCCCAGTACCCGGTAAATTTCTCCATCCCGCCGCCTTGCACAAGGCCGCGACCGTGGGAATAGAAACTGAGTTTTCGTTGCGCGACAACACGTGGATCAAGGCTCTTGAGCGTGCCGGCAGTGGCATTGCGCGCATTGGCAAACAGCGTTTCGCCTTCGGCTTGGCGCTGGATGTTGATGCGCTGGAACTCTGCGTTGGGCATGAAGATTTCGCCGCGAACTTCAAGCACATCGGGCACGGCTTGCTTGCGCTCGGTCCGCAGTCGAAGGGGAATCGCGCGGATGGTGCGAACCTGCGCGGTGATGTCGTCGCCTTTTTCACCGTCGCCGCGCGTGACGGCTTGCGTCAAAACGCCTTCTTCATATCGCAGGCTGACCGCAATGCCATCGATCTTGGGATCACACACCATCGCCATGCGCACCTCAGACGCTCCGCGCCGCGAAAAAAGTTCGCCTTCAGAGCCGTCCTCAGGAATTCCCACGCCGCGCGCGACGCGCTCGTGCCAGGCGCGCAGTTCCTCCACGCTGTAGGTATTGTCGATCGACTGCATGGGCACGCTGTGCCGCACAGTCTTGAACGAGCCGATGGGTTGGTCGCCGATGCGCTGTGACGGGCTGTTGGGGTCGGTCAGTTCAGGGCGCCGCTGCTCCAAGTCGATCAATTCGCGCATCAACTGGTCGTAGTCGCGATCCGACATGATCGGCTCGGCTTCGACGTAATAGGCGATATTCGCCCGATCGAGCAAATCGCGCAATTCCTTGATGCGTTTTTTGTCAGCGGCAGCGGTCATGGGCGGCAATGGTTTACCACGAAGCGGTCCGATCGTCTTGCTCCAACCCCCTGCTTCCTATCGCCACGCCGCAGGCAAGGCCACCGGCGCCGGCGCATCCTCGGGCTGCCACACTGCCCGCAGCACATGCGGCCCAACGCCGTCGGCTTTGAACAAATAGCGGATGAGTTCCTGCTTCTTGAGAGCGCCGACGGGCGTCTTGGTCATGACGAGCTTCTCAGTTTTTTGCGCGTCGGCATAGTCGGAGGCGAGCACCTCATCGCCCCGCATGATGATGACCGAACCGCCTCGCAGAAGTGCGCCAATGCCGGCACGCCGAATCGAACCGGTGCGAAACCGCACCTCGAATTCGCCTTCAAACCGTCCGGGTGGCAGTTCTGCATCGACGGATTGGCCAGGCTCGACAGTCAAATCGAGCGTAGGGTATGTTCGCGTCACAGTCGCCGATCCAGATTTCAACGTCGCCAGCACGCCGTCGGAAGGCCCGGGCGCAAAGGACGCAGATTGTGACTCAGCAACAATTCGCGATGGACTTCGATGAGCCGCACGCACCAGCGACAGCGCAAACACGATCGCTGCCGCGATCGCGAGCAACATGATCAGCGTGTGGAGTCGAGGTTGGCGGGACTCTGAATCCATGGTTCGCAACATGCGTGCACCATTGAATGCGTTGATGCTGCAGGCGGTCAATTCATCGACAGCGGACGGACCCACCACAGCACCAGCGCGGCGATTGCGATGGCGGCCCCAGCAATACCCAGCGCGAGCAACGCCAACCTCGTGTGCCGCCTTCGCCGTCGTTCGATGCGGTAGAAGTTCGGAACATCCAGCGACATTGAATAACTCAGCAGCGCCTGCGTCGGATCATTGGCGCTGGTCACCGGATCGGGCCGTTGCATGGCGGCATCGGCCTGCTCAAGGTGCCTTTGGGTCGCCTGCACGGAGCAGTCCATCGCGCGGGCCGTTTCGCGCCCAGTCAGGCGATACACCCGCGTGAAAACCCACGCTTCTCGCTGTTGCGGCGTCAGCGACGCCAGCGCCTGGCTGAGCAACTGCGGCACAAGGTCATCCACAATTGCCGCAGGCTTGATCTCGCGGCTGCGGAGCACCGTCAATCGATCCAAGTGCGTGCTGTCCAGATTGCGCAGGTCTGGTTGAGCATCCACCACCTGAGCAATCACCTTTGTCGCCGCAATCGGATTCCCCGTCAACAGCGTCGCCAATCGGTACACTCTGCGTTCGCACGCTGCACGGTCCATGGGACGGGCAGTGTAAGGGATGTTTGGCGTGGGCTGCTGCGAACCGCACCCGCACGCGGATTTCTTCACAGTTCAAACGCGGCCTTGTCCGATAGCTCCCATTGGAAATGTCATTGAAGAGTCTTAGCCACTGGGAGTTTGGAATGTCCCGTTTGAACCGCCTGTATTTTGTTGTTATCGCCGCGATCGCGCTGTGCACGCCTTTGGCGCAGGCCGGATTGCGCGAGGACGTGGATCGGTTGATCCGCAGCGCCGCGCTCAAGGGCGGCACCGTCGCGGTGAGCATCCGCGAAACGGCGACCAGCGCCCCGCTGGTGTCGGTCAATGCCGATCTTCCCATGACGCCCGCCAGCAACATGAAACTGCTGACCTCAGGCGCGGCTTTGCATGCACTGGGCGCGGAGTTTGAATTCAGCACCCGATTAATTCAATCCGGCGACAGGCTCATCGTCGTGGGCGATGGCGACCCGGCATTTGGCGATCCCGAGTTGCTCAAGCAGATGGCGGTCGGCAGCGCGAGGGGCGTCGATGTCGAAGCGTTTCTCAACTTCTGGGTGAAGGCGGTCGTGGATGCGGGCATCAAGAACGTCAGCGAAGTCATTGTGGACGATCGCATCTTCGACCGTGAGGTATCACTGAAGACCTGGCCCGGCGATGAGCCCAACCGATATTGCCCGCAGATCGCCGGCTTGAACTTCTATGGCAACGTCGTGGAGTTTCTGCCCCGCCCGCGCAAGGGACAAACCCCTGCGATCGGCGATTCTCGTCCTGCGGCGCCGTGGCTGAAGATCGCCAACATGGCAACCTGCCGCGATGGCGCCAACGACAAGAACGATCTGTGGATCGCCCGAAAAGCAGGCACCAATGATTTCACCTTCCGCGGCAACGTTCGATTCGCCTACCGCGCCCCTGTGCCGGTCAACGTTCATGACGTTCCAGAGTTTTTCGCACACGTCCTTGCGCATCGTCTGGAAAGGGCTGGTGTTTCCGTCGGCGGATTCAGGACCAGCGATCCGAATGAGCCTCCGAGCACGGGCAAGCCGATCGGCCCGGCCATCTGCACCCCCATCAGCACCGTGCTCACGCGATGCAATCAGAACAGCGACAACTTGTACGCCGAATCCCTCGTCAAGCGCATCGGCTACGCCTTGACCGGCGAGCCCGGGTCGTGGACCAATGGAACCGCCATCGTCCGGCACATCATCCATCAGCGGCTGAATGATCCAGCGCTGGTCAGCGGCATCGTGGTGGTCGACGGGTCGGGACTCAGCGCGGACAACAAGGTGACGGCGCGTACCTTGACCGCGTGGCTGGACAGCCTCGTCAACGATCCGAAACTCGGGTCGATCTTCGTGGACAGTCTTGCGGTGGCCGGCCAAAGCGGCACGCTGAACAAGCGCATGAACAGCGCGTCAATGCGCGGCGTGATCGTGCAGGCCAAAACCGGCTACATCAACCAGGTCAGTTGCCTGAGCGGATTTGTCACTACGCCCGATGGCCGCCGCCGCTCCTTCAGCGTGCTCGTGAACAACCTCAAGGATGGCGGAACAGTTTCGCTCGCCAAGAAACTGCAGGATCAGATTGTCACGGCGATTGCAGAAGACATGGCCGAAACCGCCGTCACGCTCGGCAGCGACTGATCAAGGATCGGTTCAGGGCGATCGGTCAGGCGGAAACCTCAAGGGCATGGTGAATCAACTCAATCGGGTGCTTCGCATCGCGGCCGACGCCGTCGTGAATCTGTTGCCTGCAACTGGTTCCCGGCGCGAGGATTGTGGCGTTCGGCGCGTTTCGGATGGGACCGAAGAGCGACAGTTCGCCAATTTTCATTGACACGTCGTAGTGGTTGGCGGAATAGCCGAACGACCCAGCCATGCCGCAGCAGCCTGAATCGATGATGTGCAGCCGGTCGCCCAGCACTCTTTTGAGAAGTTTGGAGGACGATTCAATTCCCCACAGCGCTTTCTGGTGGCAGTGGCCGTGCAGAAGCACGGGTGCGGCATTGATTTCTGCGGAATGAATCGAGGGTCGATTGGGGTGCTGGCTCCAGCGATCTTCAATGAACTGCTCAACGAGCCAGGTTCTCGCTGCTAGTTCGCACAGTTGCGATTGATCAACGTTCATGTCGAGATCAAGCCAATCATCCTTGATCGCCGAGATGCAACTGGGCTCGCAACCGACGACCGCAACAGCGTTTTCGTTTCTCACGCACGCAATGAGCGCGTTGGCGGTTTCGCGGCAGACACTTTGGGCTTCTGCGAGCAGGCCGGTGGAGATCAGCGACCGGCCGCAGCAGCCCAGTTTGGGCAGCACGACGCGATAGCCGAGTTTCTCAAGCGACAGAACCGCCGCGCGACCGATGCGCGGCTCGTTGTACACGGTGAAGCAATCCGGAAATAGAATCACCGTCGGCTTGGATTGATCGATTGCGATTCGCCGGCGTGCCATCCATTTGTAAAGTGATTGTTCGAATCGCGGAAGTTCGCGTTTGGGGTGCAAGCCCAGAACTCTGCCTGCGATCTTCTTTACGGGCGAGAATCTCGCGATGGCATTCGCAATGGGATGCATCGCCGACCCAAGCCGGTTGAGGCCGCGGATTCGGCCGAATGCCTTCGCAGCCAGTGGCGTTCTGCCACTGGCGCGGTAACCCTGGGCGAGATATTCCGCCTTGAGTTTCGCAATGTCGACGTTGCTGGGACATTCGCTCTTGCACGCTTTGCATGACAAACACAAGTCAACCTTCTGTTTTGTTTCCGCATC
>CAMPIL010000085.1 GCA_946886375.1 uncultured Phycisphaerales bacterium | reverse complement strand
GTGTACAGCAACTGGTCGGCCTGGTTCTTCAGGTCGATCAACTCGCGGCGTGCCTTGTCTTCCGAAGCATGAGATTCGGCGTCGCGGCGCATCCGCTCCACTTCGTCCTTGGAGAGTCCAGACGATCCCTTGATCTCGATCCGCTGCGTTCTGCCGGTCGTCTTGTCCGTCGCTGAAACGTTGAGAATGCCGTTGGCGTCGATGTTGAATTCAACTTCGATCTGCGGCATGCCGCGCGGAGCCGGCGGAATGTCCGTGAGGTCGAAACGGCCCAGGGTCCGGTTGTCGCGGGCGAACTCGCGCTCTCCCTGCAGCACGTGAATCGTGACGGATGTCTGATTGTCCGACGCGGTGGAGAAAATTTCCTTTCGCGAAGTCGGAATGGTCGTGTTCTTTTCGATGAGTTTGGTCATCACGCCGCCCAGGGTTTCCACGCCCAGCGAAAGCGGGGTGACGTCCAGAAGAAGCACGTCCTTGACCTCGCCCATGAGCACGCCGCCCTGAATGGCTGCGCCCACCGCGACGACTTCATCGGGATTGATGGACTGATCAAGTTTGTCGGTCTGGAAGATTTCCTTGGCGATCTGCTGCACCTTGGGCGTGCGCGTCGAGCCGCCGACCATCACCACTTCTTCAATGTCCTTGGCGGAGAGCTTGGCGTCCTTGAGCGCCTGCTGGCACGGGCCGCGCAGCCGGTTGAACAGGTCATCGCTGATCGCCTCGAACTTGCTGCGCGTCAATGTCTGCTGCAGGTGCTTGGGGCCGTTCTGATCGGCGGTGATGAAGGGCAGGTTGATCGTGGTTTCCACTTGCGAAGACAGTTCAATCTTCGCCTTTTCCGCGGCTTCCTTGAGGCGCTGCAGGGCCATCGGATCCTTGCGGATGTCGATGCCCTCGCGCTTGCGGAACTCTTCCGCGACGAAATCTATGATGCGCTGATCCCAGTCGTCGCCGCCAAGGTGGCCGTCGCCGTTGGTGGAGATAACCTCAAACACGCCTTCGCCGATGTCGAGGATGGAAATGTCGAACGTGCCGCCGCCGAGGTCGAACACAGCGATCTTGGCGTTCTTCTTTTTCTCCAGGCCGTAGGCCAACGCGGCCGCGGTGGGTTCGTTGATGATGCGCTCGACCTTCAGGCCTGCGATCTCGCCGGCTTCCTTGGTCGCGTGACGCTGCGAATCGTTGAAGTAGGCGGGCACGGTGATGACCGCGCGGTCCACCTTTTCGCCGAGATAAGTCTCAGCGGTTTTCTTGAGATCGCCCAGGATCATTGCGCTGATTTCCTGCGGCGTGTATTCCTTGCCGCGGATGCGCACTTTCACGAGTTCATCGGCTGAGCCAAAGATTTCATACGGAACGAGCTTGCGTTCCGATTCGATTTCATTGGATCTGCGCCCCATGAACCGCTTGATTGAGAACACGGTGTTCTTGGGGTTGGTGACTTGCTGATGCTTGGCAGGCTGCCCGACAAGTCGTTCGCCTTTTTCAGTGAAGCCGACAACTGAAGGCGTGATGCGGCTGCCGAACGCGTTAATGAGCACCTTGGGCGTGCCGCCTTCCATGACAGCAACCACGGAGTTCGTCGTGCCCAGATCGATGCCGATAATCTTTGACATGGCTCAAACCTCTCGCAGAAATTGAGACTGAATTCCTACCTGATCCTGCGGCTCCGGAAGATGCCGGACCATAGGCCGTATTTCGCAATGGCAATCTCGATGCCAGCCCAGGCCCGTTTTTGTGGCATGAGGAGCCTTTCCAGCATGCCAGATGCTCGCGGACTCCACTTCACTCTGCCACTTTGGCGGACACGGCCGCACCATTCATTCCGGCTGCGTCTGCGGGACTGCAGGCTCCGCTGGGCTCGTCGAACTTGGAGCCGTCGTGGTCGATGGCTCAACATTGCCGTTGACCTCGATCACTCGCCCACCCAGGTCGATGGTGACTTTTCCGCCGCCGCCATTGCCCGCAGCGTTGATGCTGGTGTTCCCCAGGTCAATTTTGACCACGCCACCGTCCCCCTGGCTTGCGCTCACACTGAAATCGCCGACTTTCGACCACATTTCGTCGAGGGCGCTGAGGCGAACATCGTCCTCTGTGCCGAACATCTTGTCTTTTCCCGCACTGACGATATCGAACTTGCGCTGCGGATCAATCTTTTCATAATCGTATCGCTTGCCCCAGGGATCAATCAGGCGCGATTCGTCGATCGACAGCACTTCCAGTCCGGCGGGAAGGTAGTTGAACTCATCGCGATACTTTTGCACCGCAGCGCCGATCGTCACCATGTCGGAGGAAAGTTCAAGTTTCTCGCCCTGCGTGTACATGAACGCCACAGCAGCGATTCCAAGCGCGGCGAGGATTGCTCCGCCCAGCAGCACCACCACCAGGATGCCACCGCAGGTGCCGAGCAGACCCAGAATCAGCCCCGCGATCGCAAAACCGCGAGGCTGCCGTCCGAGCGCCGCGATGCTCAGAATCAACCCAATCGGACATAGCAACCCACCTGTCACAAGCAGGCCCACCAGCGAACAGATAAACCCCGCCAAACCCAGACCATTCGTTTGGCGGACGGGCACGTAGGGGTCGTATGCGTATTGGCTCATGGCGGGCTCCCAGTTTCAGGCAGAGAATACCAGCGACTGACCCATAGGGCGGGTCGAGAAGTCTTTCGGAACGCTTTGGGCTGGGTTTCGGCAGTACAGCCCACAACTCGAGCCGGGCGACTTCCTAATCCTATAAAAAACCGAACAAACCTCTGGACAACCGCCGATGCAATGGTATAACACATACCGAACAAACATGTTTCCCGCGGTTTGCCAATGCGGGACTGGAGGATTCATGATCAGCCAAAATCAAATCGTTCGACTCGCCGAGGCTCAGGAACATCTCCAACTTCTGAATCGCGTTCTGTCCAACGGCCGCTGCCGCAGCGGCGCAGTTCGGCGAGTGCTGTGTCGGCCGGGCATTGTCGCCCCAGCATCGCTGGGTTTGGCCCTGCAGCGGCTGAGCGAGATCACCTACCGCCCCACCACTGAGGCTGATCGGCTTTCGCGTCAGTTGATCGCGTGCCAGCGAAGCGATGGATTCTTTGGTTCACACGATCATGCAACGACTGAAGAGGTACTCGCTGCGACAGCGGCGGCGGTGCGCGGATTGATGACGACCGCGGCGCAGCGTCGTGCCGCTGGCATGGAGGTGAATCGTTCAATCAGCGAATCGATTGAACGTGGCCTTCGCGCACTCGCGCATCAGTATTCACAAGGGGTCGAGCCGCAGACCGAAGCGGTGGGCTGGGCCATCGTGCTCTGGCAATTGGGAGACGTTGCGGAATTCCGCCGCGATATCTGCGTCAGCGATCTGCTCGCGATGCTGGACGAATCTGCTGCGGATTTGCTTGAGGATGAACTGGCCCGGTACGCGCACGCGATGGCGGCGTGACTGCGGCGGAGCCGAATCAATCGCCGCCGAGCGCGCGATGCGCGATAAGTTCCGCGGCCGGCTGACCCGACGCTGAGTTGTACAGAATCACGACACCGCTGCGATTGGCCTCATACCACCGCATCAGGCAGCCGACACCATCCGGTAGGCCCGACACTTGCATGCGCAAGCCGCCTTGGGCGCGGCGGGCCTCAACAGCCAAGCCAAGATTTCGGCGGTCAATCGCGCGTGCCGTCAATACCGCCTCGCCCACCGCTGCAGCGGACCTGCCCGATGCTCCGCCCGTCTCATCCAGCGCCGCTGCGATCAATTTCGCCAGATCGCGCGCAGTGGTGTACAGCACAAAATCAGCAGCCTGCGGATGAATTTCCTCATTGGCGATGACGCTTCCCAGCCGCGTGTGGCCGGGCACGGTGGCCTGTTCCGGCCGCGCACCGACGTTCGATTGCGACATGCCCAGCGGCATGAAGATGAACTGGCTGCAGTATTCCGCAAAACTCTGCTGGCTTTCCAACTCCACGGAGATTCGAAGAAGTTCAAATGAATTTGTGCACGCAACACGGCGCTCGCTCGTCGAAGTTTCATTCGGATCAGTCGTCCGGTTCATGCCCACGGGAATGAACCGGGCATCGCTTGCGCGGTTTGAGCGTGCGGCGAGTCGAGGCGGCTGGCCGTGTTGCCGCCGCGCGATGTACCAGTTCAATTCCGCTGCGTCCTGAAGCAGTTGCGCCAGCGGCATTCCGCCGCGCTCCTCCTGCTGATGTGCCGCCACCAGCGCGAGAAAGTGCGCCGGCGCGATGACGCGAAAGCGATCATCCATCGCAAGCGGCTGGGCGGACTGCGTGTCGCTGACGCCGAACGCCTGCGTCCAGACAACTTCGCCTTGGTGCACCAGCGCGATGGACATCGCCGGCACGCGATGGGCGCGCATGGCTTGGGGCGCCACTGTCATGATGTCTTGAACCACCTGCGGCCAGGGGTCGTTGCGCAATTGAACCGGCGTAAGCCGTTCTGCCGCGATTCGTGTTTTGATTGACTCCACGACCTGGCTGAACGCCACGCTTCCGCGCACGCCGGTCAAGTCCGGGTCCATCACGGTGTGTCTCAGGTCACGCCATCCGCATTCGACAGCCTTGTTCAGTGCGGCGATCGCCTCATCGTGGCGCTGAAGCCTGCACATCGCGCATGCCAGGTTGTAGTGCGCTTCGGGCGCATCGGGCGCGGCGTGGACCAGCCGCATCGCCGCCTCCGCCGCCGCGGGATAATCCATCGCGCTGTGGCGGCGCATGAACTCGCGCAGCAGTTCTTCCGCCGTCGCCTGCTCCGAGACAACCTTCGCAGGCGAATCGGTGCACAGCGGAAAATAAATTGGGTTGGTGGTCTGCGGCGGATTGACCGTAGCCTCGCGCTCCGCGCTGTTGCGCACAGGATCAGTTGACCCGGCCGCGCCGCCAGCAATGGCTGCGGCAATGACGGCACTCAGCGTGCAGCGGCGGTGTGTGCGAGTTTCTGACATGATTGAGGCCTTTATCTCCGCGCGCAGGATGGCTCCTCACTATTCGATGCAACCCTGGCTCTGGGCCGTCCAAATCCTGCGAAAAGGGCTCAATTGGGTCCATCGAGGAAAGCGATGGCAATACTACAATCGGCCATGCTCAGGATCGGCCCGGTGCAATTGAAAACCCCGCTGTTGCTTGCGCCCATGGCCGGTTATTGCGACCTGCCCTTCCGCCTGCTGTGCCGTGAACTTGGCGGCGTGGGGCTCGCCAGCACCGATCTGCTCAATTGTCATTCGATTCTTCGCGGCAACGCCGCCGCCATGAAACTCGCCGCAACCTGCGATGCCGACCAGCCGCTGTGCATGCAACTGTACGGCAACTGCGAAGATCCGCTGCCCGAAGCGGCCCGATGGGCCATCGATCACGGGGCCAGGATCATCGACATCAACATGGGCTGCCCGGTGGACAAGGTCGCCAAGAAAAATGGTGGCTCGCTGCTGTTGTGCGATGTGGATTCCACAGTACGGCTCGCTAAACGAATTGTGAATGCGGTGGCGAATCGCAATGTGCCGGTCACAGCAAAACTTCGCCTGGGATGGGATCGAAACCGCATTGTCGCCCCGCAACTGGCCCGGCGATTGGAATCAATCGGCATTGCGGCTATCACCGTGCATGGCCGTACCACCGAGCAATTCTTTAAGGGCAATGTGGATATCCGGGGGATAGCCGAAGTCGTTACTGCCGTGTCAAAGATTCCGGTGATAGGAAACGGCGATGTCACGCAGCCCCAGCACATCGTGGACATGATGGAACAAACCGGGTGCGCGGGCGTGATGATCGGGCGTGGAGCGATTCGTGCTCCGTGGCTGTTCCGGCAGGCACGATCGCTTTTGGAAACCGGCATGCCCGGCCCCGAGCCAGGCAAGGTAGAAAAACTCCGTATCATCTTGCGGCATCTGGACTTACTGCTTGAGCACCTCGGCGAACGCGAGGCGGTCTTGTGCCTGAGCCGGCGAATAAGTTGGTATGGCAAGACCATGGGCCACATCAAGCCGCTGAAGGAGGCGCTGCGGCTTGCGAGGGCTGCTGGGGAGATTCGCAACACTTTGGAGGCCTGGATTGGTGCCGCCTCGGCCGACTCGTGCGAGTCCACGTCGGAGTTAATCTGGGCAAATTGAAAACTGCCGCGGCGGCGATTATTAGGGAAGAAAAAATTTGGGTAATTGATCTTGTGTACCGGCAGGTCCGGTGGTAAGTTACATGCGTTCGCCGAGGGGCGAAGTGTCCACGCAACACTTCGGGTGGAACTCAATCGATCGAACAATTGACGAAGCAGGGAGAGCCCAGGAGGAATGAGGCTATGCCTGCTAATTGGAGAAATGTCAATCGTTTCAATGCGGCCGGCGCAGTGGCCGTTGCCGCGTCTGGTCTTTTCGCTGTCTCAGCCTCGGCAGATAACAGCGGCGCCGGTGGCCCGCCAATCTTCCTGATGACCTGGGAAGCATCCAACGACGCCCAGGGCGCATTGGAATACAACCCCTTCACCCTCGGCAGCGCCAACTTCGGCACGCACATTCTCGGCGGCGGCGCGAACGGCGAAGGCGGCCCGCTGCGCGAGCGCATCGGCTGGCGCACGCAGGGCGAGATGGTCGATACGCAGTGGACCATGAGTTGGGACTGCGTTGTGAACGAAGACCCCTTCGTGGACGCGACGATCAACGTCACCAACAACTCGCTCACCACGCAAACGTTCTGGGTGTACATGCCCCTCAACATCGCCCCATCGATTCCCGGCTCCACCCGCATGGATGGATTCGTCAGCGGCGTTGTGTCTGATCAGAATTTCGACGGCGCAATGATGGGCGCGACCGCAATCGACCCTGTGTACCAGGCCTACATCGATAACGCGAATGCTGCATCGATGTGGAATCCAGGCTATGCACTCGGCGCTGGTCCGTTCAACAGCAGCAACGACAACCTCTCCTTCGCCAATCAACTCGGACCTGGCGCCCTGAACCAGATCGCGCTGCGTCTGCGGTTCGATCTTTCGCCGGGCGATTCGGCTTCGGTCACTGGCACGTTTGAAGTGCAGGCGGTGCCCGGACCGGCTGGATTTGCCGTGTTTGCCGGTTTGGGTGCTTTGGGATTCGGGCGTCGTCGTCGCGCGTAAATCGGGACCACTTCCGAGAATTCATGGAATGCTCTGGCTTCGCCGCAAAGGTGAGGTAGATTGAAGAAAGCCGATGCGGCTCGCAGGAAACTGCGGGCCGCGTCTTTGTGCAAGGTCGGTCGTCATGTCGAGGGGGTTCGAGAAGGAGGTTGCGCCTGCCATGTTTTCCACCTTCCATATGCTGCATTGCGCCGTGACCGCGCGGGTGTGCATGCTGGGCTTGGGTGTTCTTGCCACGACGGGACTTGTCGCGAATTTCGGCTTCGCGCAAAGTGCCGGGCCATCGCTTCCGATTCAGACTTCAATTGACGACTACTTCCTGCGCGGCACGCAGCCCATGGGGGCAGGCGTGCCGAGCACGTTCAACCCGATCCTTTCATCCTCATACTGCTCTTCATGCCACGCCAACTATGGTCCGCAGGATTCATTTGGCATGATCGAAGAGTACGCGACGTGGACCGCGAGCATGATGGGCCAATCGGCGCGCGACCCGCTGTTCCACGCCGCGCTCACCATCGCCAACCAGGACGCCGTTGACGCCGGCACGTTCTGCATTCGCTGCCACGCGCCAGTTGCATTCCTAAACGGCCATCACGCGCCCGACGGTTCGCAGATTGAAGGCACGGATCTCGAAGGCGTGAACTGCAACTTTTGTCACCGACTTGTGGATCCTGTGTATGTGGCGGGAACAAGTCCGAGTCAGGATCAACAGATTCTTGCGGATCTTTCCACCGCCGGCCTCATGCCGCCCCAAGGCAGCAACGCGCGGTACATCATTGATCCGACCGATGTTCGCCGCGGACCGTTCGACGATGTGCCCCTGAACATTCACCCGGGTCGCCCCACGCCGGAGATTCTGCATTCGCCGTTCCATTCACACGCCGAAGTCTGCTGGACCTGCCACGATGTGAGCAATCCACTGATGACCAAGCAGGGAACGACCTACGCGTTGAATACTCTCAAGACTGCGCACCCCACCGGCGAGCAAACGCAAATGCTCCCGCTGCACCGCACGTACAGCGAGTGGAAAAACAGCTACTACAGCAACATCGGCGTGGATCACACCGGCCGTTTCGGCGGCAACCATCCCACGGGAATCATGAAGGCCTGCCAGGACTGCCACATGCCTGATGTTGAAGGCTATGGCTGCAATTTCGAGTTTGATCCATTCTTTGTCCGGGCCGACGTTCCGCAGCACAGTTTCATGGGCTCGAACTACTGGGTGCTCAACGCGGTTCGCACCGTCGACTTTGACAACGACGGCCTGCCGGATTTTCCGGACTTCGAATCGAATCTGAACGATGAAGTCGTCGCCGCCGCCATTGAACGCAACATTGATTTCCTTCAGCGGGCCTCGGACCTCGAAGTCACGCGCCAAGGATCGAACCTGAAGGTGCGGATCATCAACTTCACCGGCCACAAACTGCCCACCGGATTCCCCGACGGCCGGCGCATGTGGATCAGCGTGCAGTTCCTGGATTGCAACGACAACCTCCTCCAGGAGCGCGGCGCGTACGACTATGAAACCGCCACGCTGACCACTTCCACCACAAAGGTGTACGAGATGGACCTGGGCATTCAGGGCGCTGCGTACGCCAGTTCACTGGGCATGCCCGAAGGACACACCTTCCACTTCATGCTTGCCAACGCCATTCTCAAAGACAACCGCATCCCGCCCGCCGGTCACGCCAATCCGATCGCGGCGCAACTGCAGACCCAGTCGGTTGGCGCGGCGTACTCCAACGGCCAGAACTTCGATGACACGCTGTTCGCCATTCCTGTCAACACCAAAAAGGCAGTGGTCAGCGTGAACTATCAGATCACCTCCAAGGAGTTCATCGAATACCTGCGCGATGCCAACCTGACCGACAACAAGGGTCAAGTTGTGTACAACCTGTGGGTAGATAACGGCATGAGCCCCCCAGTCACCATGGACTTAGCCGAAATTACCATCTACCGAACGCAGGACATCGACAAGGACGGCGATGTTGATGTGAACGACCTGCTCGCGGTGATTGGCGCCTGGGGGGCCTGCAACCCAGTTCCGACCCCGTGCCCGGCCGATGTCACCGGCGACAGGGTCGTCAACGTCAACGACTTGCTGGCCATCATCAGCGCCTGGGGATCGTGCTAAACCAGGAAAACTAGCGATCTTGCAACCCGTAGTCAGGCCATGATGCTCGGTTGAAAAAATGGATAAGCGGATTGACAAAATACTGGTTGCTCTTCACTTGGGCCGGTGTTATAGTCCGCATAACGGTTCCACACGGGGGGTGCTCACGCGGCACCTAAATGCACCGTTCGCAGGGAGAGTTGAATCCGTCAGGAGGAGAAGGTCATGTCTGTGATCACAAACTGCGCCAGCCGTTTCGGTCTCCCCGGCTTTGCTCTTGGTGCTCTGACATTGCTCGCGCCGTCGCAAGCATCGGCAGTGCCCATTGTCAATTTTGATATCTCTGTGTTCGGCGGAACCGCCGGACCGTTCAACACCACGTTTTCGCAAGCCGGAACGGCGACCGTAAACCCGGGTGTCTACAGCTTCAAGAATGCAAACAGCATTCACCCCGCCGGACTGATTGACCCCGTCTTCAACGAGTGGTCCATCAGCACTTGGGACTTCAACGCTGACGATGATCCCTCAGGCACCGGCATGGCGACGGGCGCTCGCTTGGGCGCGGTATTCACCGTCACCAACAATCGTCCGGAAGGCCCAAACACCAGCGACAACCACCTGTACTTCTCCATCTACATCAGCATGGCTGTCATGGGCTCGCAGAACACTTCGTTCTTCGGCAACGGCGGCATGACTCTGACCGCGCCGGAGAATAGCGGCTCGTTCAACCAGGTCACCGCAGTGGGCACGCCGATCTGGAATTACCTGATCAACGGCGCTAACGCCACTTCGCTGTTCCAGCCCAACTTCAACTTCGGTCTCAGCGGCCCCGGCACCAACTCGACTTCGGCAAACCTCGTGGCTGGTCAGACTGGTCCGCTCGCTGGTATCTCTCCGACTTCGATCGGCATTCGTCTGGATTTCGATCTGACCCCAGGCGAAACCGTCACGTTCAACGGCGCGTTCGCATTCGTTCCCGCCCCCGGCTGCCTCGCCCTGCTTGGATTGGCCGGCCTCACCGGCTCTCGCCGGCGTCGCGACTGAAATCGACCTCGCATTCTGAGCTATCCGCAACGCTCCGGTTCACCAGAACCGGAGCGTTGTTCGTTTCAGCCCCGCGCACGTGAAGTATCGCGCTGCGCGCAAAGTTCAAACAACCATGCCCGCAGCGCGCAGCACCGTGCCCAGGCCGCTTGCATCTGCTTGATCAAACGCCTCGACCTCCCACGAATCCATATCAAGCACTGCCCAACAATCACCGTGCCCGTTCAGAAGCGGCACGACAATTTCCGAGCGATCTCGCGGGTCGCACGCAATGTAATTGGGACCGAGTTCCGCAACATCGCGCACGATCCGAACGCTTCTGCTCAGCAGCGCCTGCCCGCACACGCCATGCAAACCGATGGGCGAACATGCTGGCTTGTCGCGGCAAGGGCCCAGCGTCAAACGGCGATCATCGGGCTCGCGCGGATGATCGATGTAAAAGCCCACCCACGAAACACCCCTGTCATGCAGTGAATCCCACAGGGCGTCCACCGTCCGCCGCATGCGTTCTTCCACCGTTGCGTCGCGGGCAATGGTTCGCACACCGTGCGCGATCGCCTGGTAATCACGAAGGGCCGGCGTCATTCGCGCCAATGGTAGCGAATTCCCTGGCGATCAACGCGTCAGATCATGCCGGCTCAGTGACCGCCCATGACCTTGCCCATGCTGAAGATCGGCAGCAGCAGCGCCATCGCAACTCCCCCGACGACAACCCCCATGAACATGATCATCATCGGTTCGATGTACGCGGTGACCTTGCGCACGGCGGTGTCGAGTTCCTCTTCGCTGAATGATGCGATGCGCTCCATCACCTCGGCCAGTCGGCCCGAGCGCTCGCCGGAGTTGATCATGGAAGCAATGTTTCGCGGCACATAGGGGCAGGCGAAGACCGCGTCGCTGATCTGGCGCCCATCACGCACGCCCTTTTCCATGGCGTCCCACAGCCTGTCGTAG
>CAMPIL010000084.1 GCA_946886375.1 uncultured Phycisphaerales bacterium | reverse complement strand
GGGCATTTCCGGGGGCGGGGCAACTTCCGGCTGGGGCTGGCCTTTCAAACCTGATCGTGAACGGGTTGCGCGTGATCCGCTCGTGCCGAATGAACATGCTGGGCGGGCAGGCATCGACGATCGGCGAGAGGAACGGGCCGATGCCCATCGGCGCGATGATGATCTGCAAGTCGAGCCATTTCGCGGATGCGGGCTTGCCGCGCTTGTGCGGGGCATTGGAATCCGCGAAGCGAAGCGTGTGCGTGCCGTCGCCTGCGGCGATGATGCTCAGCACTGGAAAAGAATCCGGCGGCGTGATCGGCGGCGCGCTGCGGCCGCGCGCTTGGCTGCCGGGCTTGAAGCCCAGTTCATACTTGGCGCGCACATCGATGTTGGGATCGCGGCGAATTTCATCAATGATGCGCAGCAGGATCGGGCGCATGGTGTCGCGAATGGTGTTCTTCTGGCGAATGGCCAGCGGCGTGCACGTGCTGGTCTTCATGACCCTGCGATAGTGTTCATCGAAGACCAGGAAGCGCCTCATCAGCGATTCGGCGTGTTCGGGCTTGAGGCCGAAGCGCGCGGGGTCATCTTTGAAGAGATCGACCGCAGTGCGCATCCATTCGTGCAGTTCATGATCCGCGCGCGGCAGCGTGAAGCGGACCGAAGATGCTGGGGGTTCGAAGGTATGCGGGCGATGATGATTGCATGGATGGTTGGACATGACATGGCCTCGTTCCTTGGGTTCCAAATCCAAGGGAAAGACGGGGGGCGGAAATGCCCGAGGCCGAATTCATGCAATCAATCTCCCCCGGCCCCGGAGGAACTGAAGAATTATTTCGGCAATCGATTTGAAGCCTCTGAAAAATTTATTCGGACGTATCGAAGTCAAATTGACTTTCTTGCCGATGGATTTGAAATGGCTGAATCCACAGACAATCGCGAAGTTTATTGTCCAAGCGACACGACCCAGGCGATCCTTCAGAGGCATGGCATCTCGCACGAACTCGCTTTGGAAACGCTGGTCTACGCCCTTTGGCACGATCATGCTCGCCGCGAGGAGGCGCTGCGGGAGCGCGAGCGCGACGCCAGGAAATCCGGCCACGCTGTGCTGCACGTTGATGAAGGTCAGCCGCCGCTGATCTGCGAGGTTCTTCAAACGCTCAACGATCACATCGAGGAGGCAGGATTGTTCCTCCAGACCAATGACAACGGCGAGCCTGTCGGTGACGATGGCGAAGCCGATGAGGGCTTCAACGCGATGCTCGCGCTGGCTGATGTTCTTGAGGCGGCGGTGAAGGACAACGCCGGGGGGAAGTAGCAACACGATGATGAGCAGGATCGTTGGTTGCGGGGAATTTTCTTATCGCCTTATCGCGACATGGCTGATCGCTGGTGCGAAACGGGAATCGCAGCGCCGCATTCGGTGCAGACTGGCGTCCCCCATGTGCTGATCGGATATGCGCACGTTGGGCAGAGGTGATGTGCGATGCGATGCAGCCGCCGCTGTGATCGTTGCCAGAGCACGAAGCCGACAATGGAACACGCAATGGCGCACGGAACGAGCAATCCAATGGCTTTGAGGATGTAGCCGATTGCAATGATGTAGGCTGGGCCACCCAGGGTGGGGCTTCGGTGCGAAACGACCCAGTTCGTGACCCACGTTTCAAGGTCGCCCGCGAGAAACAGCACGAGGATGTACGCCCACGCAGCATGCAAAGCCGCACCCGACCATGCCCAGAATCTTGGATTGGTGAGCATTTGAATCATTCATAAACCTCCACGCGTCAAACCGGCTTGCCGCATTCGGTGCAAATGGGCGATGTGCCAACCGGATACGCACACGCCGGACAGAGGCCGCGTCTGCGGCGGAGCGAGCGACGCAGTTTGCCCGGCGTGAAGTAAATCACCCACAGGATCGCGGCGTAGTAGATCGTGTTGATGGCGAAGCCGGGCCACAGAGGAGCGAACGGGATGATGTCCGGGTAAAAAGGAGGGAAACTATTGGAAACCCTGAGCGCGCGCACCTCTCGAAACTGTGATTGAGGCGGCCATCCGCCGCCAGGAAAGGTGGTCCATCCGTCGAAACATTTCTGCGGCCATCCGACCACAGTTCGGTAAGCAAAATCCGCTGTATAGAAGTTCATAAGCCGCGGCGCCTTTTGGGGAGAATACGCTGAGGTGCATCGCCCAAATGCAGTCGCATCCCAAGCGACTAAATCACTGCCCCATTTATCGAGGAATTGACCGGGAACCAATGACTCTTGGACAAGTACCTCGTGTTCATAATCGGAAACGAGGCGACAATCCGCATAGGCGGCTATGGGATGCAAGCGACTGCATCCCCACGCCACAGCGACGTTCACGATCGCGCCGCCCAGCATAAGCAGCAGGATCACCACAAGAAGTTTGACAGCGCGGCGGTTCATGCGTGATGGCGTTATTCTATGAGATCGCCCCGAAGGGGCGCGGGGTTGCAGCCACGGGTGAAGCGAAACGCAAACCCGCGGCGCCAGTGGCTGGCAGGCCACGGCGTCGCTTGATGAGAAACGGGTACTTTCGAGCACTGACTCTGTTCCTCGCGCTCGGGCTCGTCGCCCACTTCGCCGTGGCGATTGGGTGTGCGGTTGCTGCGCAACGGCATTTTAACGTGGACAAACGGCATCGGCAGCATATGTGGGTGCGCGCGTCTCATGATTGGGATGGTTTCCAAGGCGCCACAATGCTGCATGGTCAGCCACCAACCAAGCACGACGCGGCTTCGTGGGCTGCGTGCCGACAACATTACACGCTGGACTGTTTTGGATATCACGAGAATCGTACAAGCGATCCGTTCATCGATGCTCCGCCGGATGCAACGTGGTATGATCTGGACGACATTCCTCCGCTTTGTTCGCGCAACGTGCGAATCGAGTCAGGCTGGCCGATGAGGTCTTTGTGTGCTGAGCGTGACTTCGTGGTCAATGTGGACACCGAACGCAACGAACTTGAGCGTGGACAGTTCCCAAGCACCACCTATGTGCGGGCGATCCCCATCACGCCGATGCCTGGTGGATTCGTCGTGAACACGATTCTCTACTCAGCAGCGTTCGTTGTGCTGTATTCGGCAATCTTGGCGCCAGGTAAACTGCGTCGGCGGCGGCGCATCAGGCGCGGCCTCTGTCCAGCGTGCGCGTATCCCGTTGGCGGCAGTTCGATCTGCACCGAATGCGGCCGCAATCTGCCTTGATGAGCGAGTTCCCTCCATCCGCCAGTCCTATGCCGAGTTGATGTCACGACAGCGGCTCTGCGCAGCAGCGGCGCGGCCGGCGCGTTGGCATTGAACCGCTCTACGGACCGGGCACGAAGAACAGGCCGGGGTTGAGCAGTGCCGAATCGGTGACTCGCGATCGAATCGGACGCCGGGTTCGTCCCTGGCGGATCGCTTCGAGCGCATCGGGATCGTCCTCGGTCGTTGTGACCTGCGTCTCGACGATGTTTTCGGGCTTCGCATCGCCCTTGTATTTTCGGAGCACGGTTCGCTGCGGCGTGTGCAATTTTCCCGTGGCCATGTCCATAGCGCCCATTGCGAATACGGCCAAGCCGTTCATGCCTTCTGCGGTGACCCACACGAACGTCGTGCCGTGGCTGGCGACATAACGGACATTCTCGGGGACATTCTCCTTGGAGCCGATGGCGTACCAGCCTCGGGGCGGAAACGTGTCGGCCAGGTTCGCTTCTTCGCCGAGGAAGAATTCCTGCATCTGCTTGTGACAGAACTCGGCGTTGGGCGCTGATTCGCCTTGCACCAGCAGCCGATACGCGCAGCGGAGCCGGCGGAGATTGTCTGCATCGGTCACAGGCGTGAGCGACCAGTTTTCGGTGACCGATCGCTGCGCACTTAATGGAAACAGGAGCGAGAGGATCGGCAGCGCGCCGCCGCCCTGCTGAGCCGAGGACAGGGTTGGCGAGTAGGTGGGGCTGACGCCCGCGCTGCCTTGATCGGTAATCGAAACCGTGCCGGCTGAGGCGACCGCGAACGAAGGGACCGTATCGGGATCGTTGTGGAAGCGCGCGACGTTGGCGAGGACGATCTGAAAATGAACGTCGGTCAATGTATTGGTGACCAGCGCGGTGTTGTCGCGCAGTGCATCATGCGCGCATCCCGCCAGTGGCAGCATCGTGAAGATCAGAACCGCTGGCCTGCTCGGCATGCACGCAGCAAGCGTTTGCACCGCCTGGGACAGGATTGGCATGTGGGTCATCGGGCGGACCATCGCGGTGGAGCATCGCCCTGCGCTTGGGTCTTCATCAGCAAGCAGCGTGGGCTGAGCGGGCAGCGAGGATCGTAACTCAGCAATCGCGTCAGCGAACCCAGCATTTCAGCCAGTTCAGCGCGTGGAGTGCTTAGAGCGGTTGCAGTCGCAGTGCAGACGGTGCGCGGCGATCTAAGTTACTTCGGCGATGCGGCGCGAACTTCAGCGATGCGCGCGAAATGGCGGCTGATGCTCAGCGCATCAGCCGCCGCTCTTCTCGTCCGCTCCTGCTCTTATTTTTACCGTCCCAGCACCAGCAGTTGATCGATCAATTCCTTGGTGGTGGTGATGACGCGGCTGGCTGCGGAGTAGCCCGTGGAGGCGAGGATCATGTTGATGAATTCCTGCGAGAGGTCCACGTTGGACAGTTCCAGCGCGCCGCCGAGCACGCGGCCGGTGCCGAACTCGCCCGGCGCGCCGACCAGGGCAGTGCCTGAGTTGGGGCCGACGCGGAAGAAATTGTTGCCCACGTCCACCAATCCTTCTGGGTTGGAGAACTTCGCGAGCGCGATCTGGCCGATGGTGCGCGTCAGGCCGTTGGTGAACGAGCCTGAGATGGTTCCGTCTTCGCCGATCGAGAAGTTGCTGAGCGTGCCGATGGGCGAGCCGTCCTGCGAGACGGCGGCGAGGTTGCTGGTGGCGTCGGTCAATGCGGAGACGGCGTTGCTGCCTGCGCTGAAATCCATGTTCACGGTGAGCGGACTTGCTGCGCCGTTGGTGCGCGTGAGGGAGAACGCCTGGTTGGAAGCGGAGACAAACCGGCCGTTGGCGTCGAACTCGACCACGCCCAGGCCGATGACGCGGGCCATCGCATCGTTATCGCCTGATTCAGCGACGAACTGCCACGTGCTGCCCTGGCCTGCGGTGGTGGATTGCAGCACGAAAGTAAGATCGACGGTGAGCGGCGAGCCGAGCGAATCGTACACCACGAAACTGGTCTGCACGGATTCGCCATCCGCGGAACCGGCCTTGGTCATGACGAAGGGCTGGCTGATTCCCGCGCCGTTGCTGGTGGCGACGATGTTGGCGGTTTCGATGTTGAGGTCCTGCGCTGTGCCTTCGTTGCCGGTGACGGTGATGACGCCGTTGCTGAAGGTCACATCGCCGCCGAGGTTTTCACCGCTGATGACGCTGTTATCCAGACCGAGCACGGACTTGAGGAAGTCCATGTAGTCGGCGAGGGTTGTGCCGAAGTCATCCACGCCGGCGACGGCGGTGGCGGAGAATGCGAAGGAATGCGTGCCGAGGTCCTTGCCGCCTTTTTCCACGCCGCTGACGGTGAGAACGGTTCCCGCGCCGCCATCGATGGCGAGCGATGAGCCGCCCGCGCCGTCATCGATGTAGAGATCATTGCCTGCGACGGTGAGATCGATGGTGTCTGCGGCGAGCAGGGTCGTGAGTCCCGCATCGGTGTAGAAGGCGCGGTTGTTGTGGATTGATCCGGTGGTGGCCGCTGTGCCCGAAGAGTTCAGATTGCCGTTGAAGATGACATTGCGCGTCGCTTCGGTGAGCGTCATGGTTCCGACGGGAATGGTCAGTTCCACGAGATTGCCCTGCTGCACCTGGAAACTGCTGTCAACGGCGTAGCCCATGACCTTGCCGCCGGAGATGGTGACAAGATCGTTGTTCTGGTTGCGCTGGAACGCCCCGGCGCGAGTGTACAGACGTTCAGCGCCGACGCTGGTGATGAAGAAACCATCGCCTTCAATGGCGACGTCGGTGGACACGCCCGTGGCGCTGATGGCGCCGTTGGCGAAGTTGCGCTGCGTGCCTGCGATGGCGACGCCCAGGCCCGTTTGCGTGGGGTTGGATCCGCCGGTTGATGCGCCCGGCGCGGTGCCCAGCGAAAAGTTGCGGCTGAAGGTGGGCGCGAAACTGATGCGGCTGGACTTGTACGAAGTGGTGTTCACGTTCGCGATGTTGTTGCCGATCACATCCAGCCGCCGGGCGTTGGTGGCCAGGCCCGTCAAGCCGGTGAAAAGTGCAGTGGTTGAAGGCATAAGGAACTCCTAAAGTGTGCTGCGCGCGGCCCGTCATCAGGGCAGCGGCGAAGCCTTGCTGCTATTTGCGTTGAGAATCTGCTGAAGCGCTGCGGACGGAATCACTCCTGCACCGGGCCCGCTCATCGTGCCCGGCGTAGAAATTTCATCGCCCGGAACGACGATCGCGGCGTCCACGTTCTGAATCGAAGTCTGCGAACTGGCTGAGAGTTCAGCCACCAGCGATCGGCTTTGAAGATCAACCACGAACGCCCGGCCGTCCATGAGCATGAGCGCGCGCGTCGAGCCGGACGCTTCGGCTTGATCCGCGGCTGCGGCCAGCCGTTCCAGTTGCGAAGCATCCAACGGCGGGTTGAGATCAATCGCCACATCAACCTGACGCCCGCTGGGCATGGCGCCCTTGGACGCCAGCGAGAGCAGTTGCTCGAAACTCTGCGACTCGATCGTGCCGCGCGGCTGCGTCGGGGGAATCGGCGAAGAGCCGGGACGGATCGCCGGCTCAAGCCGTTTCAGGAGTTGTGCGGCGTGCAGGCTCATGATTCCGGTTCGGCCGTCTCTTCTTCCGTCGGTGGAACAATGACCTGCTCGACACCGGTGATCGGCACGATCCAGCCGTTGTCCAGTTCAAGATTCACGGTGTCGCCCTGGCGGATGACGGACATGACGAACCCGGCGACGCGGTTGTTGTCCGCGGTCAAGCCGCCGATGAACTTGCCGATCATGTTGCTCGCCGAGGCCAGTTGATTTTCCGAAACCAGCGATTGAAGTTGATCGGTGAGTTTGATGTCGGATTCGATCGAGCGGATGGAATTGAGTTGATCCAGCAGAGCCTTGGAATCATTGGGCTGGAAGGGGTCCTGGTGAGAGAGTTCGGTGAAGATGATGCGGATGAAATCTTCCGACGACATCTTGCTGAACTGACTGGGCAGGCTGCGTACGGCCTGATCGGTTGAATCGAACGCGGAAATCTGCGACATCAAAAACCTCCCATTCAAGCGTGCGCCGAATCACAGCCGGAATTGTTCAAGACCATCGAGCACGCTGGCGAATTCGTTCACGGGATAGTGGCGGCGGGATTGGTCGGGCTGTTCGTCGCGCCGGCCGCGGCTTTCGCCGTTGGCGGCGTCGTGATGATGATGCTGTCGGGCGTGCTGGTTCATGCTGGAATTGCCATCATCGCGCAGGAATTGCTGTCCGCCAGGCGGCGCCACGTGCACGGTGAGGCGTTCCACCGTCAGGCCCTGGCCCTCGAGCGTGCTGCGAAGCGCAGCGATGCTTTTCTCCAGCAAGCCCTGTGCCTGCTGGGTGGCGACGTGAAATTCCGCGGAGACCACGCCACGCGCCAGCGTCATCTGCACGCGAAGTTCGCCAAGTTCCGGCGGGTCCAGCCGCATGCTCATCACCCCGCCGCGCTGCTGCACCATCGCCGTCAAGCCACGCATGACCTGCCCCGCGCTGGCAATGTCATCAGGCGGCAGTTGAGTCTGGGGCAAGTGCTGCGCGCCGACGGCGATCTTTACTGTCGATATCGGGCTTGTCTGAAGATGTGCGATGCCGGCGTGCGATGGAATCTGCGGCCCGGCGTTCTGCGAAGCGAGATTCTCAATTCGTAGCGAAGTCTCGACGTGCATTGCCCGAGTGACCGCCGGCGGCAATCGCGATCCGCGCTCCTGTTCGCCATTGAACTCGAACTCGCCTGCCTGCGCCGAATGAGCGGGTGCGGTTTGCGCGGATGCCGAAGCACTTGGTTTGGCGTCCATCATCCCGTCAGCGAGTTCCGGGCGAACGGTTTGCGCAGCAGCGTCGATCGAAGCCGGGCCGTTTGCAATTATTCGGTGAAACTGTTGAGCGCTGTTCGTTTCTGGCGCATCAGGTGTCGTCGATTGTGACGCTGGCAGCGGCGTGGCTGCCTGCGACGCACTGAAACTTGCATCCTGTGCGGGCCGCGCTTGCGATGGAATTCCGGACGATTGCATCGCCCCGCCAGCGATCTGTTCAGGCGGCGCAGATGCTGCGACAGTTACCGTTGCGTTAATTGCAGCGGATGGTGCGTTCGCCACTGGCACGGCTGGCGCGTTCGTGGGCTTCGTTGCAACCTTCGCCGGCAGCGTTGCGTTGACATGTTCGCCAGCAATTCCCTGCGGAGCCACGGTTGGTGCACCAACGTGCGTGGTGGCATGCGGCTCAACTGCTCGCTGCGGGACATCGGCGTCGCGTCGAGAAGCGATCTCGGCGTGTTGCGGATCATCCACAGCCTGCTCCGGATCAGTCACGGGCGCGCTGGATTCATCCGATACAGGCGCGGCATCGACAGCCTCACCTGGATCAAACTCATTCTGCTCAACGTCGTGTTGCGCATCCTGCGTTGATCGACGCGAATGCTTGGCCTGCACGTCTTGGTGAACTGGTTTGACAGCACGTGAAGACGCCCGACTTGACTCGATGTGCGCGAGTGTTTCGCGGAAGGACGCGTTCGTTTCCGCATCGTGCAATGATGAAACACCCTGCAGCCGCGTGTGCGCGGGCGTAATCGGGCTAACGAGAATCGTCTGCAGGAGCGTTGGCATTGCTGGAGCCGGCGTGCGGTGCGGACGCCGCGGCAAGGGCCGGCCCGCGCTGCGGGTCCGTCGCCTGCTCGTCGGTCTTTCCGTACGTTCGCAACTTCTCCAGCAATTCCGTTGCCAAAGCGATCTCGGAATCGGTTTTGAATTCCTTGAGGATCCGGCTTGCCGCACGCATGTTCATGGCGCGAAGGTACGCCACCGCTTGCTGCGTCTTGTTCTGACTCACCAGTTCCATGAGCATGCGCTTGCCCTGCTTGGGCGAAAGTTGCTCATATTGCTTGACGATCTGCAGAAATTGCTCGTCATTCTTGCGCTGCTGATCATCCTTCGTGGCGCTTTCCCACTGCTCGCGCTGCTGATCGAGTTCGCGCTGCTTCTGATTGACCTGCAGCGTGGCCTGCGCCAATTGCTCAAGCAGCACGCGCTTGTCGTCTTCCAGCCGCCTGCGGGCTTGTTCTTCCTGCTGCGCGATCATCGACGCCAACTGGATTTGGGCGGCGCTGTCGGCGGGCGGGTTGGATTGCTGTTCTTCCTCGGCCAGGCGCTTGAGTTCAGCCTTGGCTTCCTGTTCGGCCTTGTCGGCGGCGGCGCGGGACTCCATCACGGTTGGGGCGAAAATCGCCTTGGCCTCATATAGACGCTCGCGCGTCAGCCGACCGCTCTGCCACAGCCAGCCGATGAACATCACCAGCGCCAGCAGATGCACGAGGGCGAGAAAACTGATCACGTTCCAGAGTGTGCGCATGGCTCTACTCATTTCGGCCGGATGCTGGTGGAAGGATCAATGCAGCCGGAGCGATCATCAGGTTTTCGGCCGCGCCGCTGCGATGACGGCCAATTCGTCGAGGGCGTCGGTCTCCAGTTTCTCCTGGTGCGCCTTCCACTGCTCAAATCTCCGTTCGCGCAGGATTTCCACGGCCCGGCGCTGCCGGGCAGACTCAATGAGCGCGGCGCGGGCTGCATCCAGCCGCCGATGCACGCCGGCCATTTCCAGCACAATCCGCTGGGCCTTGCGCATGGTGTGCATCGTTGACGCCGCGTGCATGCGCAAATGGTCAGCCTCGACTCTGCCCACCAGACTGCCTTGCATCGAGTGTTTGCCATCGGAGATCTGCCGCTGCAGAAGCCGAAGCGTCTCTTCGAGTCGCATGCGCTCCTGCTCAATGGCGGCCAGGGCGCGCTGGCGGGCCTGCTCGGCAAGCCGGCGTGCTTTCAGGAGCGATTCGAGTTCAAAACGGAACTTGGCCATGCCATGTCACGATGCATTTATGCGCCCGCAGGCCGAGGGGTGTGGAGCGCGCGGGCTTTCTCAAGTTTCGCCTGTTCAGTCACAGAGGTCGCGGCCAGTTCCAGCAGCGTGCGGCAGGTCTGCGGGTACGCGGCCTGCTCCTGCTTTGACTGCTGCAGAAATCGGTCGATGGCGGGCTTCATCGCGATCGCCACATCGCACATCATGTTGGAGCCGCGCGCATACGCGCCGATGTTGATGAGTTCTTCCGCCTCGGCGTACGCTGCGAGCAACCGGATGATCTGACGGCGGGCGGTGATGTGATGGTCATCGCACACGTCGTCAGCCACGCGCGAGATGGACTCAAGCACGTTGATGGCGGGGTAATGGTTCTTCGCCGCCAATCGGCGCGACAGCACGATATGCCCGTCCAGGACGCCGCGCGCCGCATCGGCGATCGGCTCGTTCATGTCGTCGCCCTCCACGAGCACCGCATACAGGCCGGTGATGGAGCCGCCGGCCTGAAGCGATCCCGCCCGCTCAAGAAGAATCGGGAGCATCGAGAACACCGATGGCGTGTAGCCCTTGGTGGCGGGCTGCTCGCCGACGCTCAGGCCGATCTGCCGCTGCGCCTGGGCAAATCGCGTGATGGAGTCCATCATCAGCATGACGTCCGCGCCCTGATCGCGGAAATACTCCGCCACGGCGCAGGTGACCAGCGCAGCGCGCACGCGCAGCAGCGGCGACTGATCTCCGGTCGCCACGATCAGCACCGATCGCGCCAGACCCTGCGGCCCCAGCGCATGTTCGATGAAGTCGCGCACTTCGCGGCCGCGCTCGCCGATCAGGCCGATCACGTTGACATCGGCGGCGGTGTTGCGGGCGATGCTGCCCAGGAGCGTCGATTTTCCCACGCCCGCGCCGGCGAAGATGCCCACCCGCTGCCCCTTGCCAAGTGTCAGCATGGCGTCCAGAGCGCGCACGCCGGTGGGCAGCGGCTTTGTAATCCGCCGCCGGCTGAGCGCGGACATCGGCGCTGCAAACAGCGGCTGCGCGCGCGTGTCCAACGGACGACGCCCGCCATCAATTGGACGCCCGAGCCCGTCAATGGTCCGTCCCAGCAGTGATCGGCCGACTTCGATGGTTTGTGTTGCCTGCTCGCCCACCACCAGCGTGCCGGGCGAGATGCCTGCGCTGGACTGCAAAAGCATGACAATGCTGCGCGCGGCGTCGCACCCGACCACTTCGCCGCGCGGCGACTCGCGTGAAGGCGC
>CAMPIL010000083.1 GCA_946886375.1 uncultured Phycisphaerales bacterium | reverse complement strand
CCCAAGGCTGTATCGACGACTGGCGCTCGCCTTGATGCCGGGGAACGGGCGAGGCGTACGAATTGCAGTTGCAGGAACTCAGGCATGATTTGCTCGCCTGTCTTCTTAGTCGTTGACGCCCCTTGCTTTCCGCATCTCCCATGTCCGACCCCACCCCCACCCAACTGCTGTGCAGCCTTTCCGCGGGCGATCAGAAGGCAGCCGATGCGCTGTTGCCTTTGGTGTATACGCAGTTACACAATCTCGCCGCGGGCTACATGGAGCGGGAGCGGGCCGACCACGTCCTTCAGCCCACAGCATTGGTGCACGAAGCGTACATGCGGCTGGTGGATCAGACGCAAGTGGACTGGAACGGCCGCACGCATTTTCTTGCCGTCGCCGCACGCGCCATGCAGCGGGTGCTGATCGATCACGCCCGGTCACGTGATCGTCAAAAAAGGGGCGGAAAAAATTGGCGGCGGGTGGCCCTGAACGACGCATTCTCATTGTCCGGACAGCACGCCGTGGATTTTCTGGACCTTGAGGATGCCCTTGCCAGAATGCACAAGATCGATGAGCGACAGGCCCGGGTGGCGGCGTTGCGCATCTTCGGCGAGATGTCCGACGACCAGATCGCCGTGCTGCTTGACGTGTCTGAACGCACCGTCGAGCGCGACTGGAAAATGGCCAAGGCCTGGCTTCGCCGCGAACTGAGCACAGGAACCGAACACCCATGAGCCAGCACTATCAACGAGCCAAGGAAATCTTCCTGATGGTCTGTGATCTCGCCGCAGTGCATCGCGGACCGATCATCGACAAGGAATGTTCAGGCAACCTGCAACTGCGGGAGGAAGTGCATTCATTGCTCGCGCATCATGATGCTGCGAATCAGCCGGAAAAGCCCAAGCGCATCGAAGACGCCGAGACCGCTCCGCGCGGCTCCACTCCCGGAAAAAGCGAATCGTTCGCTGTAGGCACCGGCACATCGCAGCAGGCGCCGGAACGCATCGGCCGATATCGCATCCTCCGGCGGCTGGGTGTGGGCGGCATGGGCATCGTGTACATGGCAGCGCGCGATGACGATCAGTTCAAGAAGCGGGTCGCGATCAAACTCATCAAGAAAGGCATGGACAGCGAGGAAATCCTGCGCCGCTTCGAGCAGGAGCGGCAGGTGCTCTCCGCGCTCAATCACCCCAACATCGCGCGCATGATCGACGGCGGCGCAACCGATGACGGCCGGCCGTACTTCGTCATGGAGTACATCGAAGGCATGCCCATCAACGAGTACTGCGACAAGAATCGCCTGCGCATCGAGGAGCGGCTGGAGTTGTTCCGCACGCTGTGCAGCGCGCTGCACCACGCGCATCAGAACCTTATCGTGCACCGCGACATCAAGCCCAGCAACGTCGTGGTCACGCAGGATGGAACTGTCAAACTGTTGGACTTCGGCATTTCCAAACTGCTGAATCCGGACATGGTGGCATTCGCCAACGAGCCCACCGCCACCAATTTCCGGCTGATGACGCCGGAGTACGCAAGCCCCGAGCAAGTGCGCGGAGACCCGCTTTCCACCTCCAGCGATGTGTACTCGCTGGGCGTGCTGTTGTATGAACTGGTGACGGGGCGCAGGCCCTACCGCTTCAAAACGCGATTGCAATCTGAAATCGAGCGGGTGATCTGCAACGAAGATCCCGAGCGCCCCAGCACAGCGATCAGCCACGCTGTTGAGCCGATGGAACTTGAATCGGCCGCGGCGCCGCAGCCCGCCACTGCGTCATCCACCATCGAAGAAATTGCAAAGTTGCGCGAGGCAAAGCCCGATCGATTGCGGCGGCGACTCAGCGGCGACATCGACAACATGATCATGCTGGCGATGCGCAAAGAACCCCGGCGCCGCTATACATCGGCTGAGCAGTTCGGCGAGGACATCCGCAGGCACCTGGATGGCTTGCCAGTCATCGCTCACCCCGCCACGTTCTCCTACCGCATGAGCAAGTTCGTCGGTCGCAACAAGGCAGGCTTCGCGGCGGCGGCGGTCATGGCGCTGCTGCTGATCGGCTGGGCTGTAACGGCAAACATCCAAGCCAATATCGCCAACGAACAGCGATTTCTGGCCGAGCAGTCGCGCGATGAGGCGCAGCGAGTGCAGCGATTGACGTCTGCCATCCTTCTTGATCTTCCAAGTGAATTGAAATCCACTGCCGGCTCGACCGAGGCAATTGCCCAGGTGATACAAAAGGCCGAACAGTACCTCGCCCAATTCACATCCATCACTGGCGAGGCTCCCAATGAGCGCGATGTAGCATTGAATTACATCAAACTTGGCGATATTCAGGGCAGTCTTCGCGGCGGGTCGATGGGGCAGCCGGATCTTGCGCTGCAGAGTTATGACTCCGCCCATCGCATTCTGGCAAAACTGGCGCAGGCTGATCCCGCCGATGTTGAATTGCAAAAGCCTCTCGTCGCCTGCCAGATCAAGATCGCGGATGTGCAGCGCACCAAGGACCGCGATCTGGCGATTCGCACTTATGAAGAGGCAGTTCGTCTGGGTGAGTCGCTGATGGCGAAGGTTCCAAAGGACCCGGTTCCCCGGCGATATGTTGCCATTGCGCTAATCTCGCTTGGCGACATGCTGGCGTTTCAGGGCCGCAGTGAGGAAGCCAAGAGCGCCTTCCTGCGCTCGCAGCGGCTTCGTGAGGACACGCTTCGCGACAATCCCAATGATGCCCGGGCTGAGCGCGAAGCAACGGTCGGGTTGCTCCGCATTGCGGACCTGATGGTCAAAGATGGAAATTACGAACAATCGGAAACATATTTCAAATCCGCGTTGGAAATTCGCAAGCGATTGCTCGATAGCGATCCAGCGCACAAGCGACGCAACCGTGATCTTGCATGGGCACAGTATTTTCTCGCCCAGTGTTACCGCTATCAGAAGAGGTGGGATCAGGCGCGCCAACTAATGATGGATTCTGAAAGGATCTTGGCCCAGTTGTATGATCAGGAGCGCACTGATGCACAACTTCAACGGGATTTGGGAACGATCGCCTTTGCTTTGGGTGAGCTCGAACTAATACTATCCGGCCCAGATGCGTCAGAAATTAGTGCGAACGCCAAGCTCAATGCTGCAATGACAGGGAGGCAGCATTATCGCCAAGCGGTGAAACACTTAGAACCATTTGCATTGAATGACCGGTCAAGTCTGGAGAATCTCGCAGCGGCATATCGCCATTGGGCGACTCTTGATCGTCGGGCAAAGGACCTCGCCGCATCAGGCGAACACTTGGCAAGGGCTCTCGAACTGTATCGCAGAGTTGCATTGACAGATTCCCGTTTCCAGGAACACGTTGACGAAGTTGAAACTGCGATCGCCGACCTTAAGGACAGCAAGAGCGATATTCCGCAAACGGGATCCGGCCAATGATTTTGAATTCAATTCGAATGCGCCGCGACCTCTCGGAGAAAACAACCCGCCGAGCAATGCCGCCAAAGGTGCTCTAGAATTTGGCCCTCAATCATACATGCCTCTGGATCGAGCGCATCATCACAGACGCATTGTCGCTGACAATTTGCCAGTTGCGCCTGCTCGAACTCCCGTCCACTTCAAGACTGAACTGAATCGTCCAGCGTTCTCGTTCTGACAAATCAGATCGGATCGCCATGAAATCAAGGAAGTAGTCACCTTGGACATTTGTCACCACCGCTCTCTGCACAAATCTGATGTCATCGATCTGTGCGTTGATCTGAACTTCCCTCACGTAAAGCGGGGCCGGCTCGTCAGCAAACGCGACTCCTTTCAAAAGCGCAACCACCATCACAAACGCGGCGGCAATAGTTTTCGAGTTCATAAATTCTCCATTCAGAGTGGCACAGGCAAACAAGCGACATAGAATAGTTGTTTTGTGCTTGTTATCAAATGAGGCGAAGTGAGCCTCTCACCAACGCACGACCACTACCGTCGCGTCGTCGGCCAGTTCCGTCGTGCCGGCGTGCGTTTGCACCGCCTCGAACAAATTCGCCACTTCGTCAGCGCCAGCGCGCAGCGACTGCATGCACGCCTGCACGCGCTGGCGGCCGAACTGCTCGCCATGTTCCTTGCCCTTGGATCGCGCAGGCTGCTCGCTGATGCCGTCGCTGACCATCAGGGCCCTGCAACCGGGCTCCAAGTGGACGGTCGCCGTCTCAAACTTTGAATCCGCAGCCACGGCAATGGGCGGCCCGCCCGCGGCGTCCAGTTGCGTCAGCGTGCCATTGGGATTCACCTTCCACGCATAACCGTGTCCCGCATCGGCATAAGTCAGCGTGCCTCCCGCCGCATCAAAGATTCCCGCCCACAGCGTCACGAATATCTGCGATTCGCAGCGGGCATGCACGAACTCGTTCAGATCGTTCATCGCGCGGGCCAGGTCGCCGTGCTGCCGCAGCGCGCCGTGCAGAAAGCCTTGCGTGGTGGTCATGATGACCGACGCCGCGATGCCCTTGCCCGACACGTCGCCGACGGTCACCACCGCGCGGCCATCGGGCAGGGAGAAAACATCGAAAAAGTCGCCGCTGATCACGCGGCCGGGTTTGCATTCGCCGATGTAGCAAATCCCGCCGCACTTGCCTTCGCGCCTCGGAAGGATCAACTGCTGGGCTCTCGCCCCAGCGGAGAGTTCACCTTCCATGCGCGCATAACGCCGCTCGAGTTCCAGCCGCATAAGGTTCGCCCACGCCATCGACGCCAATCGCCCGATGCCCACCGCAAACGCCGAGGCTTCCTGCGCTGCGACCTTGCCGGGATCGAGCCTTCCCCTGCTGTCGAGATAGAGAAATCCAGCGACGGTTGATTCCACCATCAGCGGAACGCAGATCGCCTCCTGAATGTCGAACTCCGCGATGCTGAATGCCTCGCGCACCGGGCTGGGCGAACCGCGCAATTGCACCGGCACACCCTGGCTCGCCGAGCGAATCAACGAGCGGCTCAAGCGCGGCATCGCACCGGCTGCGCTGATCTCGCCCCGGCTGACGATCATTTCAATCGCTCCGTCTGGCGTCATGGGGCGAAGAATCGCGGCGTTGGCGAAGCCTGTGCCGGCCACCGCCGCGTTCAGCACCGTTTCGGCCATGGCCTTTTCATCCGGCACGCGTTGCAGCGATTCCGCGCAGTGCAAGAGCAGCCGCAGTCGCTCCTGCGCGAGTTCCCGCCCCGCGTCAGCCTGGATCGAAGTCACCGTCGATCCCGCAGCCAGCGTGTCATCGATGGTGCTGACGCGCGAAGCGCGGTCAACTCGTTCCGATCGAGACATCATGCAAAACGTCCACGGCGCAATCTCGATCAGATCGCCGGGCACGATGGGACAACTGCGATCGGGCTCCAGCGCCACGCCGTTCACGCGCGTGCCGTGACGGCTTGCCGTGTCGGTGATGTGCCACCCGCCGCGCCCCTGATCGGCGCGGTAGGTCAGCGTTGCGTGGTCCTTGGACACCTCTGGATGCTCCAGCGGCAATCCGTGATTCGCGCGGCGGCCGATCGTGTACTGCTTCTGCGGATCAAGTATCAGCGTCACCGGCGTGGGGCCGGCGACCGCGACCAGCGTCAATTCCATCGTGATTGGGCGCACCGCGAATCGCTGAGGAAACATCGCCGTCTGCAGTTCGTGGGACATGGTGGCTCCGCCCTCAGCATAACCGCGACCAGGATCGCGGCTTTACACTCACGATTCGCGCTCAATCACGACCGCGCCGGAACGTTCGAACACGATCCGCTTGATCGGCTTGGGCTTGGTCACGCGCGTGCCGCAGTTCTTGCATGTGCTGCGCGATGCATCGGCCCAGAACTCTTCCATCGTCTGCGAAAAATGCTCGACGATGTCCTTGCAGTGAAACTCCATGTCTTCCACCAGCGCGTGACACTTCTCGCAGTAGAACTGCAAGTGCTCGCTTTCCTCAGGCGGACGATTGCGCTCCACCACCAACCCCAGCGTGTTGGGCGGGCGCGTCGGCGAATGCGGCACGCCGCCCGGAATGAAAAACGTCTCGCCCTCACGCACCGGAACATCCTTGATGCGGCCATCTTCGATGATCCGCACCACGATGTCGCCTTGCAACTGGTGGAAGAACTCCTCGGAGTTGGTCTGGTGAAAATCGTTGCGGGCGTTCGGGCCGTTGATCAGCATCACGAAGAAGTCCTCGCCGCGATACAGATACTTGTTGCTCACCGGAGGCTTCATCAGATGCCGGTTCTGCTCCACCCACTTCATCAGATTGATTGGCGGCAGCGGTTTCTTCGTCGCGGTTGTGGTGTTCATGGCGATCCTCCAATGATGGATTTCGCAATTCTACGTCGCGTGCGGCTTCGCGACCTCCAGCGTTTCACTTCCCCCCGCTCCCCCCTCAAAAGACCGCAAGCCGCTGCACTATCGTGTCATCAATTCGAAGAACTTGTCCAGTTTCCTTTGCTTCTCGATCGACATGATCATCTTGCGCAGCGATGCGCACTTGCGCTTGCCCACCACGTCCTGCCCCAGCGCGTTGAACTTCACCGCGATCTCGTCCTCGGTCATTGGATCGCGCGGGTCGCCCTTGGGCACATCGACGCGCTGCGTGAATCGGCTTCCATCATTCAGCGTGATCGTCACCTGCGAGGGCTGGAACTTCGGGAACAACTTCTCGAACTCCTGATTCGGCACCACCTTGATCTTGTCCATCACCGCCGGAAGTTTCGGGTCGCGAATCCGCTCATCCTTGAACTGCAACGGCGTCACCATGCCATCCACCAATCCCACCGCGAGCGAATACGGCAGCGAGTGATCCGCCGTTTCCTTGGATGTCGGACGATATTTCGCAGGATCGCCGAGGATATCCGCAGCGCGGGCGATGACTTCCACCTTGATCTCCGCCACCTGGTCCGCATCGATCTTGTGCTGCTTGATGATCTTCATCATCGCGGTGAGCGGAGCGTGCGAGAGCGCCTCGATCGGAAACGACTTCATGCCGCAGTCGATGACCTTGTAATGATCCTTCTTCGAACAAGGCAGGTTGTCGGTCAGCATCGGCATGTTGAATTGAGCCAATTTTCCGGGGGCGGTCTGCGCCTTGCCGAAGCAGTGCGTGAGCGATTCCTTGCCTTCGATGAGATGCTCGGGACCGCTGTAGCCCAGTTTCGCGAGCAGCGCGCCCTGCACGCCGCTGCGCGTCGCGAGCGGATCAACGGTGTTCTTCATGTTCGTCAGTTTGCCCGCCGTCACCGCGCCCAGGCACATCGAAGGCGATGCGCTGATGCCAATCGCCTGCTGAATCTCTTCCGCGCTCAGACCAAGCGCCGCGCCAGCCGCGATCGGCGCTGCGATGCTCGTCAACGTCGCGTGATGCCAGCCATATTCGCGGATGCCGGGATCACCGAACTCGCACAGCCGCATTTCGATTTCGTATGCGATGATCGTGCCGACGATCAGATCCTTGCCGCTCAATCCGTTCATCTCGCAGATCGCCAGCGGGCCGGGAATGATGTCGCTGGGGTGGCACGGATCAGCCTTCCAGTAGATGTCGTTGTAATCCATCGCGCGAATCATCAGCGCGTTGATGAACGCAGCATCAACAGGATTGGTCTTCCATCCCCCCACAAAGGTTGTGCAGGTTCGCTTGCCGCCCATCGCCTTGAAATGCTTGAGCATGATCTCGACATCATGCTGCTGTGAGCCGCCCAGCGCGCAGCCGAACGAATCGAACAGGAACAGTTTGGCTGCGTGAATCGCCTCAGGAGAAAGTTGTTCGTACTTCAGGTTCGCAGCCCAGTGCGCGAGTTTGTAGGAAGCGAAGTCGGTGTGTTTTTTCGATGTGTCATGCGATGCCATGGAGCGAGCATGATACCGCAAAGCGATTCACCGCAACCGCGCCATGACCGCACGTTCACGCGTGCAGGTGAAACACCTTGCTGATGATCTTCCACTCGCCACCGGTCTTCAGCAGCGTGAACATGTCGGTGAAGCGATGGCCGGTCCAGTTGTCAAGTTCAACGCGTGCCGTCGCAATCGTGTCTTCCACATCGATCGATGCGATCTTCATCGTGAGGTCAGTCGCAGGACCATTGTTCTGGTGCCAATCGTAGAGCAGTTGGATCGGCCCGCCGAACAGGTCCGGCCCGATGTAGCCATGAATCGTCGCGTTCGGATGAAAGATAAGTTTGAAGTCAGCGTTGGTTCCTGATATCCCGCCTTTGAGATATCGGTGCAAGACCTGTTGAATCAAATGAACGTCGCTGCCGATGGTGGTTGATGCGGGCATGGGTGTGCTGCACATTCTACAGTAGTTCTGAATCAGCACGGCAATCCTTGCCGCGGGTCTCACTCACGCCGCCAGGGCCAGGCCGTATCCCAGATGCGTGTACACCGGCTCGCACGATGCGCTTCGCTGCCCTCTGCCGTTCATCCAGAACGCGGACAACCACACCTTGGAAAACGAAGGCAACGCCGGCGCCGGCTTCACCCGACCGCCGACAACAGCCAATCGCGGCCGCCCTTCGAACGCCACATCAAATACCGTCCGCGAAGTGTTGCAGAGAAACTTCCACCCATCGGGATCATCCAACGCAGGCGGCAAATCCCCCGTCGCATAAAAACTCGTCGCACCCATCACACCCTTGGGAAACGACAGATTCATCGGCGACATGCGATCACGCAATCGCAGCCGCACGCGCAACGCTTTGACTTCCATGACGCCCAGGTGCGGCGCGAACTCCGACCCTTCCGGAAACGATTGCGTCCAGTGCCTTCCGCGCTGCCCGCCGGGATTGCGCAAAGGCACACCGAGTTCGATGCGCTGCTGCGCGCTGCAATTCTGGCCGCGAACGATGCGCACCAGCAAACGCGTTTCCTTCTCCAGCGCGATGCGCGCGGTGTTCTTCGCTGCGATGATGGAAGGCGTGCGTCTGCCGTTGTCTTGCGATGCGATATAAAGCGATGCAAACGTCTCCTGCAACGTTGCGTATTCGCGGGCCATCGCCTGCGACACGCCATACACCTGCGAGGAATTGATCTTCGCGCTGAAGTTGCGGCTCCAGTCAAGAATCTCGGATTCACGTTTGGGAAAGAAGTCTGCGGGCATTGCTGTTACTCACACTTGTCATCCATCATGCCCGCGCAAGCGGGCCGGTTTGTCATGCCCGCACACGCGGGCCAATTCGTCATGCCCGCGAAGGCGGCCATCCAGCGAGCGCACCCTGTGCGTCCGAACGACCCTGCAACGCACAACGCACGCTGCACGAAACTGGATTCCCGCCGCCCCCCCCCCGGGGGGCGCGGGAATGACGGCTTGTCTTATCGGCGAGGCCCTGCCGCGACTTCACTCGCGCTCCCGGAATGAGCACTTTTTCGAGGTAAAATCGTCTATTTTCAACGTGCCAGGACGTATCCGCCTCCCCACGATACTTCTTTGCGCCAGAGAAGGTCGTATCCGCGCCGTTCCGATACCTCTTTTCGAGGGGGAAAGAAATATCGGAGCGTTTCCGATACATCATTCTGGACCGCAAAGATGTATCTGACTCGTGCCGATGCGTCTTTCTGCGGTGAAGAGATGTATCCGGGGTGTCGCGATACATCTTGTGGGGACGGAAAGGTGTATCGGATTTGTGCCGAGAGACATTCGCGCGAGAAAATGGTGCTGCGCGATGGCGCCAACGAATGTTCTTGGTGGCATTCGATCGCCCCGGCGGCCCTCATCGCGCTTGACCACCATGATTGTCGCAGCTTTATGGTTCGATTCAATTTGATCAATCGAATATATAACCTTTGCTATTTGCATAGAGTGACAACGCTATGTAGATCCCGATAGCTGCCATTCCTATCACAAAGCCGACGATGGTTACGGGCCGCTTCGACTCGTCGGCGGCGGGGTGGAAGATTCGTGCAAAACGCACTCCGAAAACGAGGTAGACTACCCCAGTGAGGGTACAAACTAGGGCCAAAGTTATTTCCAGTCCGGAAATCCTCACCTCCGGTGCGCCGGCGTTCGCTAGCTGGATCGGCCGAATGAGACTGCGATAGCACAATTCTGCTCCGAGAGCGGCAAAAGCAGCGCCAACAGGCCGGGGATGCTTGAGCAAGAATCGCTGAAGCACGTTGTGTGATTTTCCCATTTGTACCTTGTCACTCCTCGGGCGACTTCCACGGTAAGGGCCACAACTACAGCTTACCGCGCCCCCGCCATCACTGGCGAACTTTTTCCAAGGGCCGCGCACTTCGCCACCTCTTCCGCGACTTCATAGTCGAGTTGTTAGCGCCGATATCGTACCCCAGGAGCGTCTCAGAGAAAGCATCGCGCGAAACCGCAAGCGTGCTGCGGTGATGGGGGAACTTACTCGCGGCTTGCATCCTTTGTTCCCGATGATACTTGCGGCATCGCGATGCTTTATCGTGCCGCGCCGCTTAGATCCCAGCCGTCGTATGCGGTGACGAACGAATGCTGCTGCAGGGGCAAGCCGTACGGCAGCGGATTGCGTTCGATGTAGCGGACCGTTCGCTCCATGTCGTCAGCAGTTTCGAGATAGACCTTCCAACCCGGGCCGCCCCAGACGGGATGACCCTTTGGATAATCGCTGCATGTAAGCAACTCGGCCCGGCTGTTCTCCTGAAGATGCGCGATCATTTCTTCCGCTTTGTCGCGATGCTTGCGGATGAGGACGTGAACGTGATCGGGCATGACGGCGCATGCGTAGCAGGTGTAACGCTGCAGTCGGATCGCTCGCGCGAAACCGCAGGCGATCAATGCGCGGTGATGTTCATCAAACGTGCGCAGTTCGTGTTTGAGCGAATCCTTGGCGCGCTCGTAGAACGCGCGGATTTCCGCGCTGCTGGGTTGGATGCGTTTGCGGCCGTGATGGAGTTCGCCGAGTTGGGCGATGACATCATGGCGAATGAGTTGCGAAGTGCTGCCGCGCGGATCGTTCGGCAACCACCAGCCGTACGCGGTGAAGATGAGGTGGTAGCCGATGACCATGGGGTATTTTCGAGGGAGGAGCGACGAGATGCAAGCGCGATACCGCAAGCGTGATTCGTTCGCGCAGGGTAGTCGTCGTGGACTTCACCGTTCACTCCCATCAACGCTTGCGGTTTCGCGCGAGCGGCGATGATCTCAACAACTCGCCACCGCGACGCGACTTCCGGGGGCGGCGTACCGCGCGACTTCTTCCGCGACTTCAATCGTGGAGTTCTTCAGGCCGACATCGTACGTGCCGACTTTGCGTTCCTTGGTGACGCGGGCGACGGCGGCTTCGAGTTTATGCGCGGCTTCCTTTTCGCCCAGCCAATCGAACATGAGGGCTGCGGTGAGCAGCATCGCCATGGGATTGACCTTGTACTGGCCTGCGTACTTGGGCGCGCTGCCGTGGGTGGGGCTGCAGCTCGTCATGGCAGGGATCCTG
>CAMPIL010000082.1 GCA_946886375.1 uncultured Phycisphaerales bacterium | reverse complement strand
GTTCCGGCCTGCTGCGGCCAGATGGTCACGGGCAGTTCGTAGACGTAGTACGCGCGGGAGTTGCCATCAGAGTCGGTGCGAAGTTGCTCCTGCGCCGAGATTCGCGCCCCGCCGAACGGATCGCGCGCCTGCGCCAAGGCGTCGGAGAAATCGCCCCACGTGCTTGAAGCGATGTCCACCATGCTCCACATGTCGCTGGGGCTTAATCGCACGTTGTACTGCTTGTCCTGGTACGGCCGCACCCAGATCTGAAGCGTCAACTTGAGCGGCTGCCCGAGGAAGACCGAGGTTTGCTCAGCCTTCACATTCATCAGAAGGAGATCGCCGCCCTGCGATTTCGAAACCACGATGTCAATGGGCTGCGTCGTGAAAGTCTGGCCGTCGGCGACGACGCTGAGGGAGGGAATCGTGATCGTGCCTTCGCGATGCGGCACAACACGGTACCGCAGCGAACGGGTGTTCCGCTGCGTCATTTGCCCGTTGATGATCGAAGTCATCGAACTGGTCTGCTCGCTGGGATCGGCTTGCACCGCGGCGCCCGGAATAGCGGGAATCTTCGGCCGTTCGTACGTCGAGGCATTGATCAGGTCGATGGACAAGACAACCGGCAGACCGATTTCAGTTTCGCGCTGGCTGACGGAGACCTCCACTTCAGCGGCGGCTGCGCTCAACGTCGACAGCAGCAGCGCGAGCGCGATCCCCAGCGCATGAACTGCTCGCACCATGCCGCGTCGGGTTCCAGGTTGGCCAGGCATAAACGTGTCGGGCATTACCAGTCTTTCTCGGCGGGCGCATATTTCGCCGCCTCTCGCCGTGCCAGTTCAGCGCGGCGTTTACGTTCCTTGTCACGGACCGATTGAAGCAATCGCTCGGCTTCCTGGCGCGTCATGGCGCGCTTGTCTGAATCCTTGTGCTGAACGTGCTGCCCCTGGTCCTTGGGTTTTTCATCCGTCGGATCAGACTGCGGCTTGGGCTGCTCCTGCGCGTCCTGCTCCTTTGGAGGCTGATCGGCAGGCGAATTCTGATCCTCTTGTTGTTCGCCCTCGGAGTTCTGATCGGATGCTTGCGGCTGATTGGCTTGATCCTTCTTGGATTGTTCTTTTTGCTGCTGCTGTTCTTGCTGTGATGAATCTGGCTGCGATGCGGCGGCGTCCTGCTGCTGCTGATTCTCTTGTTGTTGCTGCTGGTTCTGTTGATCCTGGCTTTGCTGGCCCTGTTGCTCCTGCGACTGGTTTTGCTGATTCTGCTGGTTCTGCGACTCTTGTTGTTGCTGCTGCTCTTGTTGCTGTTGTTGCTGTTGCTGCAACTCTTGCAACTGCTTCAAAAGGCGGTGGGAGAGTTCAGCGTTGGCCTTGGCGTCTTCATCAGCCGGAGTGGCGTCGATGGCCTGCTTGTACGATTCCAGCGCCTGCTTGAGGTACTCGCTGGCCTGGTTCAGTTGTTCGGCAGCCTTCGTCGGGTCGCCTTGTTCCTGAAGCGCTTTGAGCGTTTGCGCGTATGCGGCATTCCCCATGTTGAAGATGCTGTGGGAGCGCAGCGCGCCATCGTTGGCCAGCGACGCAGCGTGCTTGAATGCCTCGGCGGCTTTCTCAAAGTCACCCTTTCGATAGTGCGCAACGCCGATGTTATACGGAATCTCCGCATGCTCCGGCAGCAACTCGCTCGCCCTGGAATACTGCTCGATGGCCCGGTCGAACAGCCCGGTCCGCATCGATTCCTGCGCCTGGCGAATGAGCGCGCTGGGCGATTCACCTTCCGCGGCAGCGGCAGAGTTCAGGTTGACCGTTGACAGCGCCAACGCCCATGCCAGAGTGATCAACTTCCATGATGCTGCGACTCTCACGGCGATTGCTCCGGTTTCAGTTGCTCCGACCAGGACTTGGCGCGGGGCGTGCGATTGCTCATCCATGATTCAATCAGCAGCAGCGCCAACGCCGTGCCGGCAAACCACTGGTACTTCGGCTCGCGAATCTCGATGCGGCCCGACTCGACCTGCCGCGTGCTCATTGGCGCGATCTTCTCACGATAGACCGCTGCAAGATCGACCGACGAAGTGCCGGCGGGAATGTACGCGCCGTTGCCCGCCAGCGCGATCTCGCGCATCAGGTCATGATCCAGTTTCGACCAGACCTCTTGGCCCTGATACATCACGAACTTGCGGCCCTGCGGCGTCTGGATCGGAATGCGCGATCCCTCGTTTGAATCGCCCAATCCGAGCGTGAAAATGTGCACGTTTTGATCTTGAACAAAGGTCCGCGCCGCTTCGACGGGATAACTGGCCTGGTCTTCGCCATCGCTGATGAGCACGATGACCTTCGCGTCGCTGGCTTCGCCCGTGAAGCAGTCGCCGGCCAGTCGCAGCGCGTCGCCAACGAGCGAGCCGCCGCGCGCAGCCGATTCGGGAGCCAATTCATTCAGCGACAGTCGAAACGCGCCGTAGTCGATTGTCAGCGGGCACTTGAGCGCGGCGATGCCTGCGAAGGAGACCAGCCCAACCCGGTCGCCGCCGAGTTCCTCAACCACGTCGGAGATGCACTGCTTGGCGCGGCCAAGCCGATTGGGCTTCACGTCCTCGGCGAGCATGGATCGTGAGACGTCCACGACAAAAAGAATGTCAATGCCTCGCCGTTGAATCTCTTCGTACCGAACGCCCCAGCGCGGATCGAGCAGACTAATCACCAGAAAGAGCGCGGCGGTGGTCAACAGCACGCCGCGCACCAGCGGCCTGGCGCGGCTGACATCGGGAATCAGATGACTCCACAAGCCCGGCTCAGCGAATTTCGCCATCGCGATGCGCCTGGCGCGCCAGCCCAGCACCACCACCAACGCGATGGCAGCGACGACCCACAGCCAGTGCAGCGATTCAAGATGTTGGAAGCGTGGTGAATCCATATCCAATCACGGAACGGTGCGGAAACGAGTGTTGCTCAACAGTGCTTCAATAAGGAGCAGCCCCAGGACGATCGCAAGCAGCGGGGGCAGCGTGACCGGGCCAACGGTGAGGGATTCGACCGCGGCCTCCTTGTAGTTCACGAATCGCCGTTCGTGCATCTTGGTCTTCTCCAGCCTGTCGATCTGTTCGTAGATCTGCACCAGCGAATCGGTGTCGGTGGCACGGAAGTATTTCCCGCCCGTGGCGTTGGCGATCGCGGTCAGCGATTCCTCATCAATGCTCACCGGCACACGCAATGGCCGGCCGAAAATATCGTTGCCCGGCACCGGCGCGAAGGCGTCCTTGGTTCCCGCGCCGATGGTGTAGATGCGAATCTTCAGCGCGGCGGCCATCTGCGCTGCGGTCAATGGATCGATGTCGCCTGCGTTGTTCTCGCCATCGGTCAACAGGATCATGATCTTTCCAGTGATGGATTTGCTCCCGCCAGACATGACGCGCTCTTCAAGGGCGCGTAACCGCTCCACGCCCAGCGCGATCGCATCGCCGATCGCCGTGGCGCTTTCTTCGCGCTCGCTGGCGACGGTCATCTGGCGAATGCTCTGGATCAGGTGCGAATGGTCGGAGGTCAGCGGGCACAGGCTGTCGGCGAAACTGGCGAAGGCGATCATGCCGATCACGTCGTCGGGCCGGCCGGGCAGGCCCTTTCCACCAGCGACAAATTCTTCGACGACTTTTTTCACCACACTCAGGCGATCAGTCGGGCGGTTGCCGATGGTGAAATCCTGGGCTCGCATGCTGCCCGAGCGATCCACGACGAGTTGAATCGCCACGCCTTCAGTGTTGATTCGCGTCTGTTCATCGCCCCTCTGCGGCCGTGCCATCGCCAGGATGAGCAGAGCAAGCGCCGCAGTGCGCAATGCCGGGACGATCCACCGCCAGCGCACCGCCCAGGTTGAACCGGCGGCGCTGGTGAATTCAGTGGTTGAAAACACGATGGCCGTGCGAAGTCGCGGGCTGGCCCAGCGTCGCCACAACACCGGCAGCACAAGCAAGAGCAGCAGGAACCAGATGGATGGATGGTGGAAGTTCATGCTGATGTTGACGCCGCTGGGAAATACGATCGGGCACGTTCACGCGATGGCCCGGAAGTGTCGTTGAACGCTGCGTCATCGGCTTTCGTTTCGTCCACGAAATGCCGCGCGGACTCGAGCGCGGTTTCACTGTCGTTCGCGCCGGGCTGAAGTTTGGCGAATTTCACCATGTCGGCATGACGGAGGAATGTCGACAGCAGAACGCGATGTGCATCGTTCAGGGCCGCGTGATGCTGTGATTCACGAAGGAATTCCTCGGTCGTCTGCTCGGAGGCCATGATGGCAAACCGCCGTTCGATGTACTGGCGCACGATCGCGCTGAGCCGGAAGAAGAACTCATGAAACTCGCCGCGCTCGGCAAGTTTCGCGGCGGCCAGCACATCAAGTTGCTGAAGCGCCCAAACGTGCGGCGGAAGCGGGGGCGCGGCTGGCGCAATCGCCGGCGTGTGCCGCCGCAATTTCAACCAGCCAAAGACCAGCGCGGCGGCAACAGCCAACCCGGCGATGATCCAGAACAGCGGCCGCGCGCTCCACGGCAGCGGGACCTCAACTTCGCCTCGAATGTCGCGGAACTTCGCGGGATCGAATTCGCCCACAATCAGAGACTGAATGTTGATGGTCAACGGCTCAGAGGTCAATTCGCTCTGTTGAATCTGCGCATCGGGCGCTGCGTTTCGGCGGTCGGTGAATTTCACCGTCAGCCCCGGCACTTCCTGCGCACCTGACTCAAGCGTGCGAAGCGTGCACTGAAGCAGCCATTGTCGCTTGCCATCGACGGGAATGTCCGGCGGACGCTCAATCTCCGTCACTTCAAAATCACCCAGTTGCGCGCCAACCGACGGAATGGTGACTTCCACGCCTGATTCGGCGATGGCCTCAATCGTGAGCGCAATGCGTTCGCCGACGACTGCCTCGGAGCGATCTGTTCGCACGCTGAGTCTGACAGGCCCTTTCTCCACCGCCGTCGCAGCGGATTGCTTCGGCTGGGCTGTGCTTTCGGCTGCCTGGCGAGTGCATGCGCACAGGCACGCCAGCAAAGCGAGGAACCCTGCCGCAATCGCCCGAACCGTGGCGCGTCGGGCTTTCATCGCCGCACCTCGCGCTTGCGAAAGAATCGCACCAGTTCATCCACGTACGGCTGACCCGTTTGCACGTGAATGCAATCGACCTTCGATCTGCGCAGCATGCGGTCACGCTGCTCGATGATGTGCTGTGTCAGCGCGGCATATCTTCGCCGCCAGCCCGCGCTGCGCGTGTCAACCACGCTGCGCCGGCCGGTCTCGGCGTCCACCAGTTCCAGCAAGCCGATCGCGGGCATTTCCAGTTCGCGGCGGTCGGCGACGTCCACGAGAATCAAATCGTGCCGGCGCTTGGCGATGCGCAGCGGCGTGTCGTAATTCTTGTCCTGAAAATCGCTGACAAGGAACACAACGCATTTGCGCCGCATGACGCGATTGAGATGGTTCAGCGCCTCGCTGATGTTCGTGCCGCGCTCGTTGGGCTCGAACGCCAGCAGTTCACGAATGACTCGCAGAACGTGACGCGGCCCCTTGCGAGGCGTGACGAACTTTTCAACGCGATCGGTGAAGCAGATCAGGCCGACCTTGTCGTTGTTCTTGATCGCTGAGAACGCGAGCGTCGCGCACAGTTCAGCGATCAGATCGCGTTTCAATTGCCCCAGCGTTCCGAATCGCTGCGAGCGGCTCATGTCCACCACGAGCATCACCGTCAATTCGCGCTCTTCCCGAAAGACCTTGACGAACGGCTGGCCGAAGCGAGCGCTGACGTTCCAATCGATGATGCGGACATCATCGCCGACCTGGTACGGGCGCACTTCCTCGAACTCCATCCCCCGGCCCTTGAAGGCCGAGTGATATTGCCCCGCGAGCGCCTCGTTCACGATGTGCGCCGTGCGGATTTCAATGCGTCGAATCTTCCTGAGCAGTTCCTTGGGAATCATGGCACCGCGACGCTGCTGAGAATCGTGCGAATCACGTCATCTGAAGTCCGCTCCTCGGCTTCGGCTTCGTAGGTCAGAATCACGCGGTGGCGAAGCACGGGGAGCGCCACGTCCTTCACATCCTGCGGCGTCACGTAGCCGCGACCATCGAGAAACGCATTGGACTTGGCGGCAATGCTGAGATTGATGGTGGCGCGTGGCGAAGCGCCGAACTGGATCAGTCCCTCAAGTTGCTTGACCTTCAGCGCGGCGGGATCGCGGGTGGCGAAAACGAGATCAACGATGTACTCCTTGATTTTCGCATCCATATAGATTTCATCCACCAGTTCCCGCGCTGTGGCGATGGCGGTGGGATCCATGACCGGTTCGATGCTGTGCCGGGACTGCGTGCGCGACATGCGTTCGAGAATCTCGCGCTCCTGTTGCCGGGTCGGATATCCCACCACGATCTTGAGCATGAAGCGATCCACCTGCGCTTCGGGCAGTGGGTATGTTCCTTCCTGTTCGATTGGATTCTGCGTCGCCAGAACCAGGAACGGCTCATCCAGCGCGAAGGTTTCCTTGCCAATGGTGACCTGCCGCTCCTGCATGGCTTCCAGCAGCGCGCTCTGCACTTTCGCCGGCGCGCGGTTGATTTCATCCGCGAGAATGATGTTGGAGAAGATCGGTCCCTTCTTCACGACGAAACGCTGATCGTTGGGCTGATAGATCTGCGTGCCGATCAGGTCTGCCGGCAGCAGGTCGGGGGTGAACTGGATGCGCTGGAAGCCGGTGTTGATGCCGTTGGCCAGGCACGAGACGGCGGTGGTCTTGGCCAGACCGGGCACGCCTTCGATGAGAATGTGCCCGTTTGACAGCAGGCCCAGCAGCATGCCGTGGAGCAGTTCATCCTGCCCGACGAGCACCCGGTGGATTTCATCCTGGAGTTGTCTGAAAGGCTCGCTTGAAGCCTGGATCCGCTGGCCGATTTGCTTGACGTCGAAGTGGGTCGTGGTCATAGGCGTCGCTCTGCGAGGAGATTCTCCCTGCCCAGGGTTTGCTGAATTAAACCGGTACAGCAACAAAACGTAGCAGGACCGGACGAAGTTCGCGACGATGCGGCCGCCCTGGGAGCGCAGACCGATCGCGCAAAACCCTCTGGTGAACCAACGGCAACGGGCCTGCTCTATTGCATTGCCGGTGATACACTGCGGCCGATTCCGCCGCAAGGTCTCGCGGCATCCCGCCAGGCAGACTACAACATGTCCAACATCGCACGCGTTGCCGTGTTGCTCGTCGCTGCGACTCTCGATATCGCCGCTGCCAGACAGGAGCCGGTTTATGACGCCTTGGCCAGGGCGAAGAGGAACAACAGGCGCGGGCTGATTCAAACTGGCGCGGTTGGTGCGTGAGACTTCACAGCCTGTTCAAGACCATCTTCGGCGCGGGGCGCCACAGCGCCCCGCGGGCCAGTGATGCGATTCGCACACGCGTGACTTACGCGCCCAGCGCCAGTCGCTCAGCGAGAATTGTGGGTAGGCCGGCGCGCTGGGTCGCCTGCTGCGCGCCAACGATGTCGTACGCCTGCCTGTGCACCGTGAAGGTGCGGTCGTCAAGGTCCATGATCGCGAAACTCGCGCGCGGGTCGCAGTCACGAGGCTGACCCACCGACCCGGGATTGCAGATGTACCGCCGGTCGCGGCACAATTCGATCGGGTGCGGCTCGGTGGGGAGATAGGCGATGATTTCCGGAGCCGTCAACTGGTCCTGTGGATTGAGCGTTGGCGCTTCGAAGACCATCGGCACGTGCGTGTGCCCGATCAAACAGATGTTGCGGTCCACGCCGCCAAACGCAATCGCCGCGACCTGCTTGTCGTGAATGTAATCCGTCGGTCCGGCGAGCGGCGTGTTGTGCACGCACATCACTGAATCGCCGATGGCAGCGTACTTGGGCAACCGGTTGAGCGCGTTCAGGTGCAGCGGGCCGAGCGTCGCGCGCGTCCAGTAGATCGCCTGCCGCGCCGCGCCGTTGAATTGGTCGGCGACATAGGGATCAATCGCGGCTTCGTCGTGATTGCCTTGGATGATCACCGAGCAGTGCCGCACGACAAGGTCCAGGCATCGCTCAGGAAACGGGCCATAGCCGACGACGTCGCCCAGGCAGACGATCTGGCTCAATTCGAATTCAGACAGGCGCGAAAGAACAGCCTGCAAGGCGTGCAGGTTGCCGTGGATGTCTGAGATGATGGCGATCTTGTTCATGGTGACTCGCCGGAATGCCCGACCGCACGTGCCCTTGGACTGTATGCCACTTGCCTGTTAACTCTATCGGATTCGACTGCCCGAAGTTGCGAATGTTCAACGAGGAAATCAAGAATTCGTGCGCGGCATTCCTATGGGATGCGCCCTGTGGCGATTTCTGACAGAAACCGCAAGTGATTGCACGAACGGGATTTATGGGGCGATAACAGCCGTACCACAGACCGGCGCAAAACCGGCCTAAGTATGCTGCTTGCGAAAATCGAACCGCAGTTCAGCCCGCGGTCACGTCGGACGGATTGCGATACTCTGGCTGATTGACGTTCAGATTTCCGTCGGCTGATGCTCGCGAGCGGTGGCCGGAGACGCGACGTCCGATGGATGCTGATCACGGTTCGCACTTGCCTCGCCATTGCCTGAGGCGGCGCTGGCAGGCTGCTGGCCCTGCTTGGCCATGCGGCGAAGAATGGAATCGATCTTGGGCTTATCGGGCGCGAGAATCACCGACATTCTCCGGCCGGCCATGCGAGGCGGAATCTCCACCCGGCTGATGTCCGCCAGTTTCTCGATGATCTCTTTCATCCGCAGATCGCCGCGGTTGCGGTGCATCATTTCTCGGCCGCGGAAGTTCTGGACGATCTGCACCTTGTGACCTTCCATGAGGAAGCGGCGGGCCTGATCGATGCGAATGCCCACATCGTGCGGGTCGATCTTCATCGATCGCCCCAGACGCACTTCTTTCATTTCGGCGGTCTTCGCCTTCGCCTTGTTCGCCTTTTCCTTCTTCGCCAGTTCGTATTTGTACTTCCCGAAATCAAGAATGCGGCAGACCGGGGGCGTGGAATCAGGGGCGACCTCGACGAGGTCGAGTCCAGCCTCATGCGAACGGCGCAAGGCCTCGATGGTGTCGACGACGCCCACCTTTTCGTTGTTGGCGTCGATCAGAAAGATCTGTCGGGCCCGGATGCGGTCGTTGATGGCTGGTCCGCGGTGCGACGAATCCTGCGGGCGAAAAAAGCGTTGACGTGCGATGGCTGAGAACCTCCAAAAGAGTCAAGTGAATAAACAACCGGTCCGGTTCGCCGGCACCGGTGGACAAAGAGTCAATGCTTCCAGGTGTGTGGAGGGGAAACCCAAGCGCATAAACTCAAAGGGTTCCCGGCAGGCTCAAACTTCGCTTGATGGGCATCAGGCCTTGCACTCCAACAAAACATTCAGACTCGCGATTGCCGCTCACAGCCCGCGACTCTGCGTCTGGTGAGCGACTTTCGAGTAATTATAGCCTACAGAGAAATCGGCAATGCGGCAAACAAAATCCAGCAAAACCGGGCTTTCGCCTGAGCCGGGTTGCGTCTGATCACATGGGGGCTCCGGCGGTCTGAAAATGCTCCTGAAGCACCGTGGTTGCGCCTCGCGTGGCAATCTCGCGGGAAATGCCGTCAATGAACGCATCAAGCGGAATCGCACCCAAATCTTGACGAATTCCTAATGCCCGAACGCTGACGGCGCGCTGTTCGGCATCGCGCGGACCGACGACCAGCAGATACGGAACCTTGAAGTCCGTGGCTATCTTGACCTTGGCCTGAATTCGCTCGCCAGAGTCGTCGATCGTTGCCCGCACGCCTTTGTCCTTGAGCGCGCCAAGAACCTCCAGGCCATAGTCGATGGTCTTCTCGCTGATGGGCAGAACGCGAACCTGCTCGGGCGCGAGCCACGTCGGAAAAGCGCCGGCGAAGTGTTCAATCAGCACGCCGATGAACCGTTCCATTGAGCCAAACGGCGCGCGATGAATCATCACCGGCCGGTGCGCCTGGTTGTCCTGGCCGATGTATTTCAGGTCGAAACGAACGGGCAGGTTGTAATCGACCTGCACGGTTCCGAGTTGCCATTCGCGGCCGACAACGTCTTTCACGATGAAGTCGATCTTGGGTCCGTAGAACGCGGCTTCACCCGCTTCTTCGCTGAATGAAACGCCCAGGGTCTTGGCGGCCTCGCGGCAGGCCTGCTCGGCCTTGTCCCAGTTCTTCGGATCGCCAACGTACTTGGATGAATCCGGATCGCGCAAGCCGACGCGCACGCGGTACTCCTTGATGCCGAGCGTCTTGAAGATGATCTTGACCAGTTCCAGGCAACCGATGAGTTCCGGTCCAACCTGATCCTCGGTGCAGAACAAGTGCGCATCGTCCTGCGTGAAGCCGCGCACGCGCGTCATGCCGCCGACTTCGCCGGACTGTTCCCAGCGATACACCGTGCCGAACTCGGCAAGCCGAACGGGAAGATCGCGATATGAATGCGGCTGCGCATCGTAGATCTTGATGTGATGGGGACAATTCATCGGCTTGAGCAAGTAGCCTTCGATGTCGCCATCCTTCAGGCGATTGGCCAAGTCGGCGCACGAACAACCTTCCTTCGCGAGTTGCGCCAACTGCTCGTGGTTGATCAGCGGCGGATACTGCGAATCCTGGTAGTAGGGGAAGTGGCCCGAGGTTTTGTACAACTCAAGTTTGCCGATGTGCGGCGTGAAGACCTGGTGATAGCCTTGCCTGCGCAATTGCTCGCTGATGAAATTCTGCAACTCCTGCCGGACGACCGAGCCGTTGGGCAGCCACAGGATCAAACCCTGGCCGACGGCTTCATCAACGTGGAAGAGCCTCAGTTGCTTGCCGATGACGCGATGATCGCGCTTCTTCGCCTCCTCCATCATGTTGAGGTGGCGTTCAAGATGCTTCTTGTCGGCGAAGGCGGTGCCATACACGCGCGTCAGGCGGTCGGACTTTTCATCGCCATGCCAGTACGACGACGCCAGCGACATGACCTTGAACGCCGCGATCTTACCGGTGGATGAAACGTGCGGTCCGCGGCAGAGGTCTTCCCAGTTTTGATTCGGCTTGCCGGTGGCGTACCAACTCAGGCAATCTGAACCCGCATCGATGGCGCGTTGTGCGTTGTCGATCTTGTACTTGCTGCCCTCGCCCTGCAATTTCTGCATGCCGTCGTTGACCGGCAGTTCATATCGCGTGAATGGCCGGTCCTCGGCAACGATCTTCGCCATCTCCGTTTCAATGGCTTCGAAATCCTCAGCGCGAATCGGACGGTCGGCCGGCACCGCCATGTCGTAGTAAAACCCGGTCTCAAGCGGCGGTCCGTACACCAGTTGCACCCCCGGGATAACGCGCTGAATGGCCTCAGCCATCACATGG